>JAWXBP010000490.1 GCA_034440135.1 Planctomycetia bacterium | reverse complement strand
TCTCCGAACTGCTGGCGGCCGATCTGCCTGCCTCCGACCGCCCGGCAACTGCCAAGCCGGCCGCCTCGCCCGGCCCGCCCAACTCGCTTGCCGCGCCCGTCCCCCTTACGAACACTGACCCGCTCGCGCCAAAAGCCTCGCATTTCCGGCCCCGCGCCAAGCAGGTCATCTTTTTGAACATGAGCGGCGGCGTCTCGCACGTCGACTCGTTCGACTACAAGCCGCGGCTCATCGCCGATCACAACAAGCCGTTCCTCGTTCCGCAGAAAATGCTCGAAGCGTTCGCGCCCAACAACCGGGTGGTCGAAAAGTACTTCAAGCGTCCGCAGTGGGAGTTCCGAGAGCGCGGCCAATCGGGCCTCTGGATGAGCGAACTCTTTCCGCACATCGCCGAGCGGGCCGACGAGTTGTGCCTGATTCGTTCAATGCGCAACGATCACGCCGATCATTTTCAGGCCACGCTCGGCATCCACACCGGCTCGGTCACGTTTGCCCGGCCGAGCATCGGTTCGTGGGTGAGTTACGGTCTGGGCACCGTCAACCGCAACCTGCCGTCGTTCATCGTGCTGGCGCCGCAGTTGCCTTACGCGGGCGGCCAGGTCTGGTCGTCCGACTTTTTGCCCGGCTGCCATCAAGGCACGTCGGTCATGCCGGGCCCCGAGCCCATTCCGAACATCAAGCGGCGTCAATCGGCCGGCCGGCTCCAGGAGTTGGAGCTCGGCCTGGGTCAGTCGTTCAATCGGAGCCACCAGGCCGCCCGCCCGGCCGACGCCGATCTGGCGGCCCGCATCCGCTCGTTCGAAACGGCGTTCGGCATGCAGGCCGAGGCCCCGGAAGCGTTCGATCTCAGCGGGGAAACCGACGCCACGCTCAAGCTTTACGGGCTTCCGCGCGGCAGCACCAAGGGCTTCGGCTGGCAGTGCCTCGTCGCCCGCCGACTGGCGGAGCGGGGCGTGCGGTTCATCGAGCTGATCGATACGGGGGCCTCGAACAACTGGGATTCGCACTCCGACATGGCGGCCCACGGGCCGCTGGCCAAAAACGTCGATCAACCGATCGGAGCCTTGCTCCTCGATCTCAAGTCGCGCGGCATGTTAGATGAAACGCTGGTGGTCTGGACAACGGAGTTCGGCCGCACGCCGTTCAACACGGGCAAAGACGCCAAGGGGCGCGAGCACCACGCCGAGGTTTTCACGTCGTGGTTGGCGGGCGGCGGCGTGAAGGGGGGTTTTAGTTATGGCGAAAGCGACGACTACGGTTGCACGGTCGCCACGAACGAAGTGCACGTCCACGATTTCCACGCGACGATTTTGCACTTGCTGGGGCTCGATCACGAGCGGCTCACCTACCGCCACGCCGGCCGCGACTTCCGCCTGACGGATGTCTCGGGCCACGTGGTTCAGGACATTATCGCGTGAATGTCACCGAGAAGGCGAGCTTACGCTAGTGAGAGAGCCACGATGACCAGCAGAGGACCTCAAGCTCAAAAGGGCGATTCGCTGGCCGATCTGGTGAGGCGATACCCGGCCGCCGGAGGAGCGGGTCCCCGTCTTGACGACTACCTCAATTCTTTTCGGACGTGTTCGCTGGCGGAGGAGATCGAGCGGGCCGGATTCAACGGCGAGAATGTTCACCCGCACCAGCGACGGCTTGGTCGGAAGAAGCTGGCACAGGCCGCCAAGGCATTGCTCAAGAAAATCGACGCCGTCCAAACGTGCCGGAGTTTCGAGGAACTGCACGAACTGGTTACGAACTGCACGCGGCACATCGACCGGTTCGGTGCTCTAGCTCGGTACGACGTAGCGTTACGAATCGGGGCTAATCTCGGTCTTTGGCCGGAGCTGATCTATCTGCACGCCGGAACGAAAGTCGGCTGCAAAAAGCTTGGGATCCAGTGCCGTGCGGGACGATCGAGATGGCCGAACTGCCGCCGGCGATTCGGCGGTTAGCGCCGCACTACGCCGAGAATTATCTGTGCGCTTACAAGGGCGGGTTTGGGTGCCTTGGTCGGACGCCAAGGCCCAACTGCTGATTCAGCCCTGCCAGTCCGATATGCTGGATATTCATACAAGCCGTCCTGTCCGTAGGCGGAAGCGACGAGTGATGTCTGATCAAGGTCCGCGTCAACGGCCTGGAACCCGTGACCATTCGCAGTAAGGCTCCGTTCTACGGTGTGGCGATCGCGAACTGTGCCGAGAAGATGGAACGAACGCTCGACCGCGGGTTGCGTCGCGTGGAAGACAATGATGGCCGCGGCCGGCCAGCGGAGATGAACTGACGAAACCGCTGGATCGGCAAGTATGGGTGCATGGTCGGCTGCAGGGAGCGATCGGCGAGGCACCGTAGCCTGCCTCCGTTCCGAATAATCCGCTTCCGTCCTGAAAAAGGGCCGGTTGCGCTGCGCGCGACCCGTGGGCGTTGCGTTTGGTTGTTGCGCCGCTTGGCTCGGAATAAGTATAATGTCCCCTTAGAATTCGCCGGCTCTGCCCGTTCTAATGTCTAGCTTACCACCAGCCGTACTTTCGGCCTGCTTCGTCGAATCTCGGTCCGTTTTCCTCAATATAGCCGTCGAATAGCTCGTCGCATCTGGTTATCCACTCGACATCTTGGGGGTCGTCCGGCGTCGGGTGGCAAAGGAAGTCGCCTTCGAGGGAGAAGCCCATCAAGAAATCGATTTCGCCGGGCGACCAATCTTCACTTGCCATGCCGATCGCATTGGCCGCGTGTAACGCAAATAGGCGAAGGGCATCGGTTGCAAACCCCGACATCCGGTCCTTGTAAGTATCGGGACTTCCGGCATGCTTTCGGACGACGTCGAGCCAGCGGCGAGTGACGGCGCCGGGGAGCTGGTAGGCGCTCTCCAACCAACCTAAAGCAATGGGGATCTCAGGCGCGTCATACGCCAGCAAGAAGAGCTGCCGGGCATTTACGAAGTAGTGGCCGCTGGACGCCAGGGAGCGCAGTTCTTCACGTTTCAAGTCGTAAACTCGCTCGCGAAGTCGAGCCGGCCATTCTTGGAAGCCTGGCTCATTTTTCAGGCGGATCGGAAGAGAATGGAGGTAGGAATACGGATAATGGAAGATGGTTCTGGCATAGTCGCGGCCGCCCTCTTCTGGAAAGACGATGTGACCGTGAAGCGTGTAATTGAGGACGATATCCAAGCCGATTGAATGCAGCGACTCGAAACATTCTTCCTCGAAGGCTTCGGCATCCATGGGAGAGCCGCTTGTAGTGGTACGAAGTGGTTTTTGAATGGCACCCGGGCTCGTCTGAGCGTCGCCGACGATGCGCATTGGCGCAGTAACGCGTCGCCCACGAAGTACGGACAGAGTTAGTTGGACAGTCGCTTGATGTTGCGAAGTGATTCGAGCACGTCGTTCGAGAGGCTCAAGTCGGCGAAGCCTTTTTCAATGGCTTCCAGCAACAACTTTTGCCCTTGAATTGCTTGCTTGATTGACGGCACCTTACCGTCCTTTCGTTGTCGCCCCAACGACGCTGCGATTCCTTGCTGGTACTTGGCTAGTTTTGAATTTGGTTTCGCCCACCTTACCGTAGCGAACCAAACTTCTGCCGGGATGCCTTGCACTGCCTCGATTAGTTTCTGGTCGTCGGGTGCCGGCGACGATTCTGGCGATATACGCTCGACTTCGATGGATGCAACGGCGCCCGGCAACACGAGTTGTTCGGCTTGTGCGGTGGAACGATTCGCGTAGTCGAGCGGTCGACGGCGGCGTGAGAGGAGCAAGAATCGTCCGCTGTCGGGAGATGTTTCCCGAAGTGCCTGGGAATCGTCGCCCGGTTCTCCTTCGGGCTCGAGGTCGATAACTCGATTCCAGGGGATGTGTTCCGCCGGAATCAATTCCAGCTCGGCGAAGCGTTTGGCAAGCGGAGCCGTCACGGAAACTTGGCCGGCCAAAGATTCGTCGTAGACGGGCTTCCATCGCTTGGCGGTGTCGAAGATGTACTCGTACCGCGCCCGCAGCACATCGTGGATTTCGATGAAGGCCTGAATGAAGCCGGGACTTCCCGCAACGTTCACGGTGCCGGCAGTTCTTTCCAGAACAGGATTGCGGAGGTCGCGAATGATCCAATCGGCGAAGCCTCGGTCCACGACTTTTTGATTCGTGCCGGCGACCTTGCCGCGAAAGGCCGATGTGCAAAGGGGTAGCTGAACGGTCGCTTCCGCCACCGTCTGAGGGAGCTGAGAGAGCAGATAGAAATGAACCGGTTCATCCAAGGCCTTCAATACCGCGAACTGAATTGGAACCTCGAGATAAATCACATCGCCGATTTGGGGAGTACCGCTATTGCTTGCGATGGCAATAGCCACGACATTGCGGCGGTACTCGATACCCTCCTCACCGTCGCCGAAGAGTGCCTTGTATTGCATTCCTTTGAATAGTTCGCGGAACCACCACGCGTAGGCGATGCGCATCGTCGGGTTGTAGACCTGTGATTCCGACTTTACGGCTTGGATATGCGTTCGAATTTCAGTGAAAAGCGGATGATGGATTGGTCCTTGGATGAGAACTGAGGCCTCAGTGTTCTGGCCGCCTAGCGCGAAGCCGGTCATGTTGTGCGATCCGACGATCGCCGCGGAGCTTTGAGCGCCTTCGAACAGGTAGACCTTGCTGTGCATCATCGGATGATACTTCGTGAAAGACTCCTTTGTCGGCCGGGAATGCCCAAGATGCACGAGCAAGCGATCGGCCGGTACACCCATGGTTAGCAGCCGGTCGAGACCATCGCATGCTTTTAGGGTGATGGCGCCGACGACCAACGTATCAAGGACGCCGGGGGACGCTTGCAGCGCATCGCCAAGAAGTGCAACGCCCGCTTCGGTGAGAAATCCGACTACGGCGGAAACTCGCGTGGATTGGGCGATTAATCCGTTGATCCGCGTGAACACTTCATTGCGCGGAAGTGCGAAGAGCAACTCGACATTAACGCCCGGCATGACGTTCAACTCGCTGGAAAGCCGAAGATGGGCCGCGTAAACATTTACGAGGTCACTGGCCGACACAATCCTGGCCGAGCGTCGCAGCCACGGCAACTAAAATCTTTAGCGGTATCGGAAGGGAGCGCCGGGCCGCAGGAAAGCTTCGCGAGGTCCTGCGCATCACTCGACACCGTTTTCCGTCGAGAGTTCGGCTTGCTTGAGTACGAGTTGCGTTGCGTCTTCCGACAGATCGGGCGGGTAGCCGTACTTCGCTAGTAGCCGACGGACGTGGCGACGCAAATCGGCTCGAACGGACTCCCGTTGAGCCCAGTCGAGCTTCGGTAGCCGCTTGACCATTTCGGCCAACTCGCGGGCCATCAGTCGCAACGTGTCGGACTTCATGACCTTCTTGGCCGAACCGTTTTCCGCGAGGGCGTCGTAAAACGCCGTTTCCTCGTCGTTGAGGCCGAGTTCGTCTCCGTGCCGCTTCGCCTCGCGGACCCACTTCGCCAGTTCCAAGAGCTTCGCGATCATCTGGGCCGTGGTGATTTGCTTGTTCGCATAGCTGAGCATCGCCTTCTCCAGCGCCTCGCGGAACTTCTGCGCCTGCACGAGGTTCGTTCGCTCGCTAGCCTTGATCTGATCGTTGAGCAGCTTCCGGAGCGTCTCCAGCGCGAGGTTCTTCTGCTCCAGGGCCGACACCCGCTCCAGAAACTCGTCGCTGAGGATGTCAAGTCGCGCCGCGTCGAGCCCGGCTGCGGCGAACAAGTCGATCACTTCGCCGGCGTCTACCGCGCCGCCGATCACTTGCCGCACGGCCGCGTCGATGTCGCCCGCGACTCCCGCTTCCGGCCGCGGTTCCGCCTCGTCGGCCAGCCGCTTGCGGAGCATCGCCGCCACACGCTGGAAGAATGCCAAATGCGGCGCAATCTCTCGCGTCTCCTCTCGCGGCACTGCCAGCGCGAACGCCGTCGCCAGCCGCTTGACCATGCCGAGGAAGCGCTGCCGGCCCGTCTCTTCGCCGACGTTGTGCTTCACGTCCAATACGTGGTCGATCGCGCCCAGGTACACGCGCAGCACGTTCGCCGGGTCCGCGTCCAACGCCGCCGCGTAGTCGCAGCCGTGGAAGAATGACCGCAACTGCTCGAACGCCGACTGCATCGCCGGGATCGCCTCGTCCTGCAGCGTCTTGACCGGCTTGTCGGTCTCCCCCGTCGCGTTCGCGTAGGTCTTCAGCGCATCGGCCAGCGGGTCGGCCAATCCGATCAGGTCGACGATCAGCCCGCCCGGTTTCTCGCCGTACACGCGGTTCACGCGTGCGATCGCCTGCATTAGGTTGTGCCCGGCCAGCGGCTTGTCGAGGTACATCGTGTGCGCGGCCGGCACGTCAAAGCCCGTTAGCCACATGTCCACCACGATCGCCAGCCGGAAGTCGTCGGCGGGATCTTTGAAACGTTCGGCGAGGCCCTTGCGTCGTCCTTTCGTCCGACCGTGAAACTTGATCGGTTCAAGGAGTGGTTCGATCCTCTTCGCGTACGCTTTGTCCGACTCATTCTTCCCTTGCGGCGGGAGGCCGTCGGTCATCACGACCTTCAACGAGCCGCGATCGTCGTCATCGTCATGCCACTCGGGCCGTAGTTTGCGAATCTCGTCGTACAAGTTCATTGCAATTTCGCGGCTCATTGTCACGATCATCGCCTTGCCTTCCATCGCGGCGCGGCGCTCTTCCCAATGCTCGACGACGAACTTCGCCACCCGTTCCAGCCGCTCAGTCGCGCCGTACAGATCCTCCAGCGGAATACGGATGTTCTCGGGAGTTTCCTGCCCGTCCTCATCGCGAGTCGCGTATTCCGCGATCTTCGCCTCCGCCTCGGCAGCCCCTTTCTCATCGATCGTCAGCTTGACGATCCTCGGCTCGTAGTAGATCGGCACCGTCGCGCCGTCGGCCACAGCCTGGCGGATGTCGTACTTGTCGGCGTAGTTGCCAAAGACGTGACGCGTGATCTTGTCGCCGGCCGTCAGCGGCGTGCCGGTGAAGCCGACGAAGGTCGCGTTAGGCAACGCCTCGCGCATCCATCGCGCGCCACCGTCAACGAACCCGTACTGACTGCGGTGCGCTTCGTCGGCCATGACGACGATGTTCGCCCGCTCGCTGATCCTGCCGTGAGCTTCGGTGAATTTGTGGATCGTCGTGAACACGACGCCGCCGCTCGCCCGGTCGAGCAGTTGCCGCAAGTGCTCGCGGCTATCGGCCTGCACCGGGTCTTGCCGCAACAGCGCCCGGCCCATCGCGAAGGTGTCGAATAGTTGGTCGTCCAGGTCGTTGCGGTCGGTGACGATCACCACCGTCGGGTTGGCCATCTCCGTCGCCCGCACGAGCGTGCCGGCGAGCATCAGCATCGTCAGGCTCTTGCCGCTCCCCTGCGTGTGCCAAATCACGCCCCCTTTGCCCGCGGCTTCGTCATTGCGATCGGGCGTCTTGATCGCGCCAATCACGCTCGCCCGCGCCTTGCGCATCGCGCGAAACTGGTGATAGCCCGCCACCTTCTTGACGATGTTCCCTCGCTCGTCTTCCTCGAACGCTACGCACGACCGCAGGTAGTCCAGCAGCGCCGCCGGGTTCAGGAGTTCGCGAATCAGCGCCTCGAGAGTCGGCTCGCCCCCGCTCGCCGGCCGCCACGGCGTGAACCGCTGCCGGCCGCTAGTGATGCTCCCCACCCGTGTCAGCAGCCCGTCGCTGGCGACCAGCAGTAGGTTCGGCACGAACAATTCCGGCGAGGTGGACTTGTACCGCCCGAGCTGGTCGATCGCGACATCCAGCGTCGCCGCGGTGTCGGCTGGGTCTTTTAGCTCAATCACGACCAGCGGCAGCCCGTTGACGTACAGCACGAGGTCCGGCCGAATCGTCTTCACATCGGGGGTTTGGATCGTGAGCTGCCGGACGACGAGGAAATCGTTGTCGGAAGGATTGTCGAAGTCGATTAACCGCGCTCGCCCGCCGCGCGTCTCGCCTGTCTTGGCGTCCTTGTATTCGAGCGGCACGCCGTTGGTGAGCAGATCGTGGAACCAGCGGTTGTTTTCGATCAGTGTTGGATGCGGCGGGCGAGTGAGCGAGGCGACGACGGCGTCGATCGTAGCGTCGGGAAAATGCGAATTGAGCTTGCGTAGGGCAACCGTGCAGCGACGGAGTAAGGTTACGGTAGCAGTGTCCGCCCGTTCGCCGTTATCGTCCAGTTCGACTCCCCGAGCACACTTGATAGCAAGTGTGCCGAAGTAGACACCTGCGACGTCTTCTACCAGCTGTTCGTTCGGGGACTTCATCACGTTGATTCCCCAACGTCAGTGTTCTCTGGCGGGGTGTTGAGGAATTCCGTCAGCGAAAGCTTGTAGCCGTTTATCGCGGTATGATACAGAACTTTGCTTGGGGCAAGCGCTTCCTGCCCAATGGTCACGACATCGAACTGCTCATCCAGCCATCGGTTGAACTCGGGATGATCCTCGTAATAAACGCGGTCTGCCGGCTGTTCGGCGAGCGCATCCCGGTGCGTTCGATAGAGGAAAGAAGCAATTGTATCTGCGGCTTGTGCTGCCAAGGTAGCTTGGCGTTGCCCGAGGCGAGCCGCAGCGACATCTCGGCCGTGCGAAGCCATCCCATAACTGTTGCGAAGTTCGCAGAGTCCCTGGATCGTTTGGAGCAGGCCGCGGACGGTGGTCACGATCGACTCGCGAGCAGGCCCGGGATTTGAGTGCCCACGCGGAAGAATCGTAAGCCGGTTTGTCGTTTCACGGAGTAACTTCGGACAATCCCACGCTGGGTCGGCGGGCATGCCAAGGTCCGCCCAGGGCCGACGCATCAAAAAACACACGCTTTTACGGGGGAAAACGAGCCGTTCGTCACATCATTACATGATTTGCAGTGTTTTCGAGCGCGCGAAGT
>JAWXBP010000489.1 GCA_034440135.1 Planctomycetia bacterium | reverse complement strand
CTGCTGACCCTGCTGTGCTGCGCCGCAAATACGGCCCACGGTCAGCGTATCCAGTTCGCCCAAGCGCCCGCGACCACGCCGAATAGCGCCGCGCCGGCGCCCGGCTTCACGGCCGCACCGCCTTCGACTTACGCCCCTCCCGTCTCGAATCCGTACACAGCGCCGGCTCCGCCGGCCAGCACTTACACTGCGCCGCTATCAGGTACTTACGGCGCTCCAGCGGCCCCGGCCACCACCGCACCGTGGGATCCGTACGCGCCGCAGTCGACGATGCAGATCTTGCCGCCGCCGGCGGCGTTGCCTTACAGCTCCGCGCCTGCCGCGGCGCCCCCTTCGATCTTTACGCCGAATCCTGCTTACCTTGGACAACCTGCGGCACAACCAGGGGCTTATGGCGGCTACATCCAACCGAACGGCGCCATTGCCCAACCGCAACGATTGCGGCAGCAAATCCTGTTCGAAGGCACTTGGTTGGCCGGTGGCGGCGGTTCGGAACTCGGCGTCACCGATCTCGAAATCAACGCCACGTTCCTGATTCCGTTCTTTAGCGGGCGACTGCCACTGTACATCACGCCCGGCTTCGCCGTGCATTATTGGAATGGCCCGGTTTCCGAGTCCTTCACCGACACGCCGCCGCCAGAATTGCCGCCGCGCACCTACGACGCCTACCTCGACTTCGGTTGGAAACCTGTGATCAGCCAGTGGCTCTCGGCGGATCTTGGCGCTCGCGTCGGTTTGTATTCCGACTTCGAGCAAGTGGAAAGCGACGCCATTCGCATCATCGCGCGGGGGCTTGGGCTCATCACCATTTCCCCCACGGCGCAGATCGCGCTCGGCATCGTGTACCTCGATCGCAACAACCTCAAGTTGCTGCCCGTGTTCGGCGTGATTTGGATGCCGAACCCGGACGCTCGCTTCGATATCTTGTTCCCGCAACCGAAACTCGCGTACCGCATCAGCACCGTCGGCTATACGCAATGGTGGGGCTATATCGCTGGAGAACTGGGCGGCGGCGCCTGGCATTTTCAACGGGCGAACGGCGAGCAAGACGCTTACGACTACAATGATCTTCGGCTGATCTTCGGCGCCGAATGGAAAAACCAGAGCCTGCCGGGCGTGGGCGGCTACATCGAAGTCGGCTATGCCTTCAATCGCGAAATCGACTATGCGGGCGACAACCCAGACTTCGATCCTGACGATACTGTCATGCTGCGCGGCGGCGTGACGTTCTAATCGCCTGACGAACGAATCCCAGGGCAATCCTCGTGTCGCCAGCGTTTCCAAATCGTCGGTCCGCTCACACTAGCCCGACGCGCAAGCGAGGGGGAGTAAGCGCCGTTCGCCGTTCGACGTCTACTCCCCCTCGCTTGCGCGTCGGGCTAGTGTTGTCGATTGCTTCGCTCTTCGCTGTCGCGCTGCTTACTTTCTGTAGCAGTGTTAGCGCCGCAGAAGGCCGGTTGCCTCCTGTGACCGCGTCGGGATATCCAAGCACGTCGCGACCGTCGGGTTTTCATTCGGATCTCTACGAACAAGGCGTTCAAGTTCAATCGTACGACCAATCCGGCGGCGGATCGGTCTACCCCGCCGATGAAATGGAGCCAATGTTCGATGCGCCGCCGGAGGAAGGGCCGGTCGTGCCGCAGGGCGGACGGTCGTTGCCCGGCGCTCGGGATGGAATCTTCCAGGGCGGGAACATCGGCGTCACCTGGCTTGCCGGCAGTGATCTGCAAATGGTCGACGTACTCGCCCAAGCGTCGTTTGGGCTGCCGTTTCCATCGCGGGAAGCGCCGGTCGTGTTCACGCCTGGCTACGGGTTACATGCGCTCGACGGCCCGGTCGGACTGGACGTGCCCGGGGAACTTCACGACGCCTGGCTCGAAGCCCGTTTTCCGCGCCAACTATCCGAACGCTTGTTGCTCGATATCGCCGTTGCGCCGGGTTACTACAGCGACTTCGAGCGCCGCAGCGACAATGCCCTCCGCATCACGGGCCGCGCCGTGGCAATCTACAACTGGACCCCCACGACGAAACTTGCGCTCGGCGTCGTCTACCTCGATCGTAACGACGTCACGGTGCTGCCGGCGGCCGGCATCACCTGGCAGCCGTCGCCGGACCGGCGCATCGAGTTGATCTTTCCGCGTCCTCGCTTCGCGTTTCGCACCTATCGCTTCGAGGCGCTCGATCGCACCGGCGCGGAGTGGTGGTACTACATCGCTGGCGAATTCGGCGGCGGCACTTGGTCGACCGTCCGCGCCGACGACACGCTCGACGAGTTGACTTACCACGACTACCGCGTCGTGTTTGGTCTGGAACGCAAGCCGACTGGCCTCAACCCCAGCCGCATCGAAACGGCCTACGTCTTCGGCCGCGCGCTGGAGTATGCCTCGGACGAGCAGGAATTCGAGGTCGACGACACGCTGTTCGCCCGGCTCGTCTGGGGCTTCTAGCTCCCCGACGGACGTGTTCGGTCTACAATGGCGTGTTCATGCGGCTCGATGCCGCTCGCTTCGCTTCCAGCAAAAATCGCCCTGTGAATCAGCCGCTCGTTGAAGAACTTCCCGCGGAACTGGACGCCCATCACGCGTTCGAGCGGCTGGCGGATTTACCGCATGCCGTGTTCTTCGACAGTGCGCGGCGGCACGAAAAGCTGGGGCGCTATTCTTACGTCGCCGCGGACCCGTTCGACTTTCTGCTCCTGCCGGCGCGAAGCCAAGGCGCGTTTGAGGCCATCGCCGCGCGGTTGCGGCCATTTCGTGCGTCCACGGCGCCGGGCTTACCGCCGTTTCAAGGCGGCGCGGCCGGCCTGTGCGGCTACGACGTCGGGCGGCAGTTAGAACGACTGCCGAGCCCCAAGTGGGACGAATTCCGCGTGCCTGCCTTCGCTGTTGGACTGTACGACACGGTCGCAGCGTTCGACCATCAGGAGGGCCGCGGGTGGCTCATCAGCCACGGCTTTCCGGTGCTCGACGCCGCGCGCCAGCGCGCCCGCGCCGCACATCGCTTGGCCGAGTTTCTCGCACGATTGATCGCGCCACGCGTTTCGTCGTCGCGGCAAATCGTCGCTGAGGAATCGCTGGCCGCCAGCAATCTCGCACCGCAATTCGAAGTTCCCGGCGTTACGCTGCTCACGAGCAACTTTGCCGCGGACGATTACCTCCGCGCAGTCGATCGCGCCGTCGAGTACGTCCTCGCCGGCGATATTTTCCAGGTGAATCTCTCGCAACGCTTGTTGCATCCCGCGACATGCGACGCGCTCGCGCTGTACCGCCGGCTGCGCACCATCAATCCCGGCACGTTCGCCGGCTATTTCGATCTCGGTGCGAATCAGATTCTGAGCGCCTCGCCCGAGCGCTTTTTGCAAGTGCTCGACGGCCAGGTCGAAGCCCGGCCGATCAAAGGGACGCGCCGTCGCACGGCGCAGCCAGAAGCGGATTTGTTCGCGGGCGATGATCTGCTGCAGAGCGAAAAAGATCGCGCCGAGAACATTATGATCGTCGACCTGTTGCGCAACGACCTGTCGCGCACTTGCCTGGTCGACAGCGTGCAAGTCCGGCAGCTCTGCGGGCTGGAAGTTTACGAACACGTGCAGCATCTGGTCTCGGTGATTCACGGCCAACTACGTCCCGAAAGTACGCCGCTCGATCTGTTGCGCTGCGCCTTCCCGGGCGGATCGATCACCGGCGCGCCCAAGGCCCGGGCGATGGAAATCATCGCCGAATTGGAGCCGACGGCCCGCGGCCCGTATTGTGGATCGCTGTTCTACAACGGCTTCGACGACGCCTTCGATGCCAACATTCTGATCCGCACCATCACCGCCGGACGAGGCTGGTGGCAAGCCCAGGCCGGCGGCGGAATCGTCGCGATGTCGGACGCCCGCCGGGAATACGAGGAAACCTGGCACAAGGCCGAAGGGCTCGTGCGCGCGATGCTCAGCGCGTCGACATGATCGCTAAGCGTCTGATTGGTGATATCCTTGAGAACTGCTACATTCGGTGAAGTCGATTCGGAGTCGCCGCGATGAACGATGAAAACCAGCCTTGGCAATCGCGCTGCACGATTACGCAGGAAGTCTTCACACAGCGGATGCTGATCTGGAAAGACCTGATGGACACCTGCGAACAGCTATTGCTCGCGGGGCTGCGCCACAAAATCGGCCCGGACGGCAACCTGGATGAGGCCTACGCCGACTGGGTGCGTCAAGACAATGCGCGGCGCAGTCGGGAGAAGTACGCGAGATACAGGACGAAACCGCAATGACTTCCGACTCGATCTTTACGACGCTCTCCCACGTCTGGCAGGCGCTCGAACGCGCGAAAATTGACGGCGCTCTGATGGGAGGGCTGGCCGTGACTGCCTGGGGCTACTTTCGCGCCACGCGTGATGTCGATCTGTTGATCGCGGTGGATGTCGCGGACTGGTCCGAGGCGGAACGTCGCCTTGTGACGGCAGGCTTTCAAATGAGCCGCGTGCGCGCGCCAAAGCGGCTCGATAAACTTCACGTTGTGAAGACAGAGTGCCGGCTTCCGGAAGTTCTATGGGAGCTCGAGGTCGACTTTTTGTTGGCCGAGTCTCCCTACCACCGGCAAGCAATTGCAAGGAGCGTCGTCTTTACGTTTCCGAATATGTCGACGTCCATCCGCGTGCTGACGTGCGAAGATGTCATCTTGCATAAGCTAGATGCAGGAAGAATGCTGGACCTCGCGGACTGCGTGGAACTGCTGCGAACGAATAGCACCACCATCGACAACGCCTACCTAGATCGCGTGGCGGTCGAGCTAGGAGCGAGTGCTGCGTTGGACGAGGTGCGCAAACGAGCCGCGACCAACGAGGCGTTGGATTAGTTCTGACAGAATGTTGGCCACGTGATTTGACAGACCACGAGAACGGCATGAATGATTCAAGCGGTTCACCGGCTCCGCCGCACACCCTCCCGCGTGTCCTCAATTGGTTTGACGCCACCACGGTGGTCGTCGGGTCGATCATCGGTTCCGGAGTGTTCTTGAAGGCCAGCGTCGTCGCGAAGGAACTGGGTGCGACAGGACCGATGTTGGCGATTTGGATTGGCGTCGGAGTGCTGACGTTGTGCGGCGCACTCGCGCTGGCCGAGTTGGCGGCCATGCTGCCGCAGGCCGGCGGGCCGTTTGTTTATTTGCGCGAGGCTTACGGCCGGCTGCCGGCGTTTCTGTGGGGTTGGACGGAGTTCTGGATCATTCGCACGGGGTCGATCGGCGCGCTGGCCTGCGCGACGACGATCTATCTGGGCGCGATCGTTCCGCTGTCGCCCGGTTGGCAGGAGGCGATTACCACGCTCATCGTCGTCGGCCTGGCCGTGTTGAACATCGTCGGCACGCGTTGGGGGGCCGCCGCGCAGAACTTGACGACGGTGATCAAGCTCGGCTTCTTGGCCGTGCTGATTTTGGGGCCCTGGTTGCTGGGCAAGGCCGACGTCGAAAACTTGCAGCCGGTTTGGCCGAGCGGGATTGACGGGAGTTACTGGAAGGCGATCGGCGCGGCAATGATCGCCGTGATGTGGCCCTACGACGGGTGGATTAACCTCACGCCGGTCGCGGAAGAAATCGACCGGCCGCAACGTAATTTGCCGTTGGCGTTGGGGCTGGGCATGTTGATCGTGATCCTGGTCTACACCGGCGCCAATCTCGGCTATCACCTCGTGCTGCCGATGGCCGCGGTCCGGGGATCGGAACGTGTGGCGGCTGACGCGTCGTACGTGCTGTTTGGCGATTGGGGACGCAAGCTCGCCGCGGCGGGCGTGATGTGTTCCACGTTTGGCGCCGTGAACGCCAACATGCTGGTCGGCCCGCGGATTTATTTCGCGATGGCCCGCGACGGCCTGATGCCGAAAGCCATCTGTAAGGTGCATCCCAAGTTCTTCACGCCAGCGAACGCCATTGCCCTGCAAGCCGCTTGGACCGTCGTGCTGCTATTCCTCGCGCATCGCTACCCGGCGGAGGGCGTGACGTTAGCGCAGCGCGCGTACTTCGTTTTCGATGCGCTCACCAACATGGTCATCTTCGGCGGCAGCGTGTTTTACGCGATGGCCGTGGCGGCCGTGTTCGTACTCCGCGCGCGCCATCCGGAATGGGAGCGCCCTTACCGCACCTGGGGCTATCCGGTCACGCCGATCTTGTATCTGCTGATGTTCGCGGCGGCCCTCACGGCCTTGTTCGTCAACACCTGGGAACGGTCCTGGCTGGGAGCGCTGTTAATCGCGTCGGGCGTGCCGGTTTACTTTTGGTGGACGCGCCGCGAGCTGGCATAGCATCGAGTCGGAAGCGTTCTGACGAAGGCATCAAAGTTGCTGCGTCAGAAGTCCTGCCCAGGGAGAGACATTCGCGACATATTCCCCTCGGCGGGCCATGAGCTTAGAATCTGGTCTTGCCCAGGCGTTCTCATTGCGCAGCGGACCGGACCATGTCAGAAGCGAAATCTCATGCGCGGCTCAGCCAGATTCAGACGCTTTGGACGGTCGTCGGATGGGCGCATGGCGATGGTTCCGCCGAGACGATTCGCATTGCCCAGGAGCAGTTGATCGAGCGGTACGGCAGCGTCGTGAGGCGCTATTTGCTGGGCGCGCTCCGCAACGCGGATGCGGCGGATGAACTGTCGCAGGAGTTTGCGCTGCGATTTGTGCGCGGCGACTTGAAACGCGTCGATCGCGAGCGCGGCCGGTTTCGTGACTACGTGAAGGGGACGCTCTTTCATTTGATCGGCGATTACCATCGCCGCAACAAGCGCCGAGCCACATCGCTGACGGACGGCTTGGAGCCGGCCACGGAGGACACGGGACTGGCTAGCCAGGACGAAGTCTTTCTGGAAGGCTGGCGAGCCGAGCTCATCAACCGCGCGTGGCAGGCACTGGAGCGGTTGGAGCAAGAATCGGGGCAACCATTTCACCGTGTGCTTCAGTTGCGGGCGACACAGCCGGAAATGCGCTCCGGCGAAATGGCCGTCGCGCTCGGCCCCCAGTTGGAACGCCAGGTCAGCGCCGATTGGGTCCGCCAGTCGCTGCATCGAGCGCGGGAACGTTTCGCGGGCTTTCTGCTCCACGAAGTCCGCGATACGCTCGACGACCCAACGTTGGAGCAGTTGGAAGAAGAACTCATCACGCTGGGACTACACGGCTATTGTCAGCCGGCGCTCGATGCCTGCCGCGCGACGCCCGGCGAGCAAAAAAAGTAGGGCTCGCTCAATACAGCCAGCGCAGTTCGAGTCGGAAGGTCTCGTCGTACCAGGCGTCGCCCGTCATGGGGCGTCCGTACCCCGCGTACACGTTCCAACGCTGCCCCAGGCTTGCGCGCACGCCAAGTTTGGCGTGTACTAAGGTCGCCCCTTGCGCGTCTTCAATGATGAATTGATCCGGTGCGGCGGCCCGGCTGGATTTGCCTCCGAGGATGGTCCAACCCACGACCTCCGCAACCGGCGAAATCCGCAAGGCGCCTTGCAGCGGCAGCAAATAGCTGGCGCCGATCCCATACCTCAAGGTATCGCCGGCGAAGTCGGTGCCATCGACGGGAATCCAGTAACGGAACTCGCCTTCCAGCCGAATTCGATCCGTGATCGCGGAATAACCCAGGAGCGCCGGCTCAATAGTTACGTGGTCCGTGCCCAATCCGTCGCGGGCATTTCCGGTCGGCACGTAAGTTCGCAACTGGAAGGTCGTGAAAAACTGCTGCGAGTACGTCAACGCGTATTTGAATCCGGCGTCGAGGTCTCCGAAACCGGCGTCATTGTCGTTGATCTCCGGATCAATGAATCGCACCGGCGCATTGATGAAACCGGAAAACAATTCGCTCCACGCCCGTTCGACGTACAGCGAAATCTCTTGATGGTCGACCGAGGTCTCCGAGAATTGGGGGCCTGGTCCCCTCGCTCCGGTGCGCGGGTAGAAGAACTCCGCCCGCGCCGCTTCGATGTTGTCGTAGGAGGCGTCCGCGCGCAGCCGCACGATATTGCCCGGAATCGCCGGATCGATATAGCCGACGCTGCTGTCGCGAATCACGGGCACGCCCGGCGGCTGCGCGTACAGCGCGCCATGATTGATGATTAGGTAGACCGCCACACAGGCAGCCAGCCGCACCGCGAACGAAAGTCGTGTACGATAAGCCATACTGGCGCCCAGGGATTGAGGGCGGGAACTTGTTGGAAGACGTCCCGACTTCACTCATATCGCACTTGCACCGTCGCAAGGTTTACGAAACCCGCGTCATTGCGATATCCAGATTCCAGGCAGCGCAACAGTGGGCAAACTAGGTGACGTTTGACGGCGCCTACGGGCCATTGGCCTTCACCTCGTCCGACGAGGTAGTGAGTAATGTCTGGGCTCGTTCGAGTGATGGATGGCGCTTCACGTTTTCAGCCAGTAAGTCGCTGGCGGATGACTTGAGGGCCGGCGTGGCGGAGTCGAGCGCGTTGATTTTCTCGATGATCAGCGACGCTTCCGCACAAAGCTCAGCGGACCTGACGGATTCCGCGGCGGCATCGTCCGGCGCCTGATCGAACATCGCGGCGGTTCGCACCAGCAAACACGCGGCGGCCAATTGGTCGTCGGCGCCGGCCGATTCCAGGCGTGCCAGCCGCCGCGCGGCGTCGATCGCGGCGGTTCCATCCTTCAATTCCAACGAAACCCCGCCGAGTGTGCAAAGATGACTTCGGAGACTGCGCGTGTAGTCAGGTTGGCGAGGGTTCATTTGCAGCGCGTGGACCAAGTGCTCAATGCCCTCGCGCAAATGCTCCCGAGCATCCGTGAATTGTTTTTGCTCGGCCTCGGCCCAGCCGAGATTGCCGATCGACATCCCCAGGTCCCCTTGGTACGAGGGCAACTCGGGAAAGTCCTCCATCAGCCCGCGCAACAATCGCACTGCCTCGGCCCAGTCTGATTCGGCGGCCTCCAGTTCGCCGACCGCGGTGCGGGCCGCCGCCATGCTATTGCATGTGTTCGCCATTTCCTGCCGCAACGTCGGTACGCTCGGATGATCGGCCATAAGTTTGCTGAGCAGCGAGGCGGCGCGCTCGTAGTCCATCAAGGCGTCCCTCGGGTTCGACAAACTCGCCCTGGCGTTGCCGCAATTCGCGAGGGCCACCGCCAATTCCAAGCGATACTCCGGGCGCTGTGGATCGGCGGCGACCAACTCGTCGAAAAGTCGTAGCGCTTCGGCATAGCGTTCGATCGCCTCGTCCGGCCGGCCCAGCACGCGATACACCGGCCCCAAGTTGAGTTGGGCGCGGGCGGTTTCCTGCTTGAGCGACGCGTCGTCCGCGTCCGCGGCGCTCAATCGATGCAATTCCGCCAGCGACGCTAACATCGCCGTCTCGGCTTCGCCGGCATGGCCCGTCTCGCGATGCAAGATGCCGAGATTAT
>JAWXBP010000488.1 GCA_034440135.1 Planctomycetia bacterium | reverse complement strand
TCGAAGTTGTCGGACGTCATCGCCACACTCGAAGCGCCGACAGTCAAGCTGCTGACCAGCCACGAATTCCTGTACCACCCGTTATGAAGGAAACGGTTGGGTACAGGAATTCGTGGCTGGTCACTACGGCTCCTTGTTCGCACCGACACTTGGTGGGCAAACGGGTTAGTGATGAAGTTCTCTCCGGTCTTGGGACACTTGGGCGACACGAACGCCGACGACCAAGTCGACATCGAGGACCTCAATAACGTCCGCAATAATTTCGGCGGGGACGGTCTCGGTGATACCGGGGGCGATAACGATATCGATTTCCGCGGCTTGAACGCGGTGCGCAACAATTTCGGCGCTGTCGGCGCGACTGCGGTCCCGAGGCCGCCATCACTGGCGCTACTGGCCCCTGCGGCGATTGGGCTTGTACTGTTCCGCCGCCTATGCGCGAGGCCGCATAGAATTGGCGCATGGAACGGAAATGCTGCCCTCGCTGTTATCGAACGCTGAATGCGTCAGCGGATTTCTTTCCCCCGCCATGCCGGCCGCGCGGATGGCTGGCACGACGAATGACGCGAATGTCGCTCTAAACGGCGACGCCCAGCTTTTTCGCGCGACGGCGGAGCGCCTGCTGGAAATAGACCAGCGGATACGGCCGCCGCTTGCGGGCGTAGGCGAACGTGGAACGCACCAGGCTTTCCGATAGCACGCCAGCGTCGACCAGCGCGACGATGCCGTCGATATACGCAAACTCCTCGGGCCGCCGGCACTTGAGTCCGGTAGTGAGCATGTCGCGTAGCGTAATCGTGCGCCCCGGGGACAGCGGCTTGCTCCCTTGCGCGAACAGCCGACCGGCGACAGACATCATGCCGGTCAATCCGAGAAAGCGCACAAACTGCCGGCGCGTAAAGATGCGAGTGTTCATGCGCGGCTTATAGTAAAGCGCAGCAAACGGTGCAAGAGCAATTCGCATCCTCGAAAACCGGCGAATTGCTTCCAGCTTGCGCCGAAGTTGTTAGCGCTCAGCGTGATCCGCGGACGGCGTCGCGGCCAATTCGTTCCGGATGCCGACGCTTCCGGCGCCCGTCGTCCCGGTCGCGGTCTCCGCATCCGCGGCGGGCCAGAGGATCGCGGTGCCGTCGCGGCTGGCGGTCAATACGTCGAGGCGATCGCCTTCGGCGGTGAAGGCGGCGCTCGTGACCTCCATGGCGTGGCCGCGGAGCGTCAGCAGTTCCTTGCCGGTCAAGTCCCAGATCTTCACCAGGTTGTCACTGGCGGCAGTGAGAATGCGGGAGCTGTCCGGCGAAAAGCCGACGACGGTGATTTCCGCCGTGTGGCCGGAGAGCGCCTGCAATAGCTCGCCGGTTTGGGCATTCCAGACGTGCGCGATATTGTTGGCGTCGCCGGCAATCAGCAGCGCCCCGTCCGGCGAGAGCGACGCCGTGTTGAGCGGCGCGTTGCCATCGCGGAATTCACGTTCCGCCGCGCCCGTAGAAGCGTTCCAGATCGTCGCCGCGCCGTCGTTCGACGCCGTGATGATCCGCGCGCCATCCGCGGACATTTCCGCCGACCGCACACGTCTCCGCGCGTCAATCCGCGTGCTCGGCTGCGCGGTGGCGATGTCCCACAGCACCAATTTGCCATCTTCGCCCGCGGTGAGAATCTGTGAATCGTTCGGCGCGAAGGCCGCCGACGCGAGTCTGCCGGTGTGAACTCCTTCGAGCTTGGCGACCACGCGCTGCTCGCTCACGCTCCAGATTTTGGCCGTGCCATCGGCGCCGGCCGTGACGAGGCGGTCGTCCGAATCATGAGCAAAGGCGAGATGTGTAATCGCGCCCTGTGGGCCAAAGCTCCGCTCCTGTTGGCGCGTGGCCAGATTGAACAACCGCGCATGGCGTCCGCCGACGGCCAGCAAGCTATCTCCATCTGGCGAGAAATTGGCCTGCCAGACCGAACTGCGCCGCGGCGCGTGATCGAGCCAGCCATGCGCCGCATCGGACTTGCCGAGTTCCTCGAACGTATGCAGATCCCACAGGTGAATCTGATACTCCGCTTCCAATCCGGATACTTCGCGGTGGCTGACTGTCGCGGCACGAGCGCCATCGGGCGAGATCGCGACGCTGGAAACCGATTGCGCGCCATGCGGCAATTCGGCCACCACCTGGGAAGTTGCTCGGTCCCAAACGCGGACCTTGTTGTCGGCGCAAGCGGTGATCGCTAACCGATCATTCGGAGTGATCGTCATTGCCCGGACGGGGCGCGGGTGGAAGAGCTCGCGGCCGGAGCGCTTTTCGCCGGTGACAGGATCCCATTCCAGCACGGTGTGATCGTCGCTGGCCGTGATCAGACTCGCGCCATCGGAGGTGAAATGCGCGGCGTTGATCCGTCGCACGTGTCCATGCAATTCGTGCAAAGGTTGGTTTTGATCTAAGTCCCATAGTTGCCCTGGTCCGTCGTCACGGCCGGTGAAGAGCAGCGCCCCTTGCGGCGCAAATGCGGCCGCCGACAACGAGACATCGGCGCGGGCCTCGAGCGACAGCACCTGCGCGGCCGGCGTGGTTTCGCTAAGCTTCCACAATTGCGCGAAAGGACGCGCGGCTTGCTGCTGATTGCCCTTCTCAGCGGCGGGCGAGACGCCGGTGCAGAGCCATTGCCCGCTCGGCGCGAGCGCGGTGACGACATCTTGTGCGGCGCTGCCCGTGCCAGTGAGTCGCGATTGTTCCGCGCCGCTGGCAATGTTCCAGATCCGCACGGTGCTGTCGCGCGCGCCGGTCAGAATGCGTTGACGATCCGGGAAGTACGCGGCCGTTTCGCCAAGGAAATCGTGACCTTCCTCCAGCGTGGCTTCCAGCTTGCCGGTCGCGCGGTCCCAGAGACGTACCGCGCCGTCTTGATGCGCGGTGGCGATCCAC
Organism: Planctomycetia bacterium; assembly: GCA_034440135.1. Lineage (NCBI taxonomy): Bacteria > Pseudomonadati > Planctomycetota > Planctomycetia > Planctomycetia bacterium. The sequence goes on along the minus strand of JAWXBP010000488.1, from coordinate 31,699 downwards.
TTGCCGTGCGGCGATGCGGCGCTGGAGAGGACCGCGGCGGCGCTATCCTCGGAGTACACAATCTGTTCACGGTATTCGGCCACGGGCCAGACGGCGACCGTGTTATCGAAGCTGCCTGTCACGGCCTGCCGCCCGTTGTCGGCGAAGCGGCAACTGCGGACCCAGCCGTCGTGGCCGCGAAGCGTTTTCACGAGCGTGCCCTTCGCCGCATCCCAGACCTTGACCGTGTGATCGTTGCTGGCGCTCAGCACCTGGTTGCCGTCGGGGGCGAAATCGACGGAGCGTACTTCCGCCGTGTGGCCGCGAAGTTCCAAGTAACGCGGCGCGGCAGCCGGCGCTTGTTCGCGCGCCAGTTGATCGAGGTCGATCGATTCGATCTGATCGATGTCCCAGATCAGCACGCGGCGATCAGCGCCTGCGGAAACCACGCGGCGGCCGTCGGGCGAGAAGGCGCAGGCGTACACCGCGCCGGTATGCCCGCGAAACGCCGGCAAGGGCCAATCGTTCTTGGTTTCGTCGAGCGACCAGATGATCGCCGTGCGATCTTGCCCCGCGGTGACGATGTGCGTTTGATCCGGCGAGAAATCGATATCCCACACCGCGCCGGAATGCCCGATCATGGGGCGACGCAGAGGTTCGGCGGTCGGTTGCGCGGAATCGAGCGCGAGGCTCCACAGTTGCACGGCGCCATCCGCGCCGGCCGTAACCAGCCGCGAACCGTCGTTCGAGATCGCGGCCGCGAGCACCGGTGTTTCGTGCGCCGTGAACTTGAGCATTTCGCGCGGCGCTTCGGCGGACAAGTCCCACAGCTTAACGACGCCTTGTTTCGCGGCGCCGCCCGCCGTGAGGGCGCGCTCTGCGCCGACAAACAATACGACGTTCAACGGACCGCCGTGCTCGAACGCTTGGAGCGATTCGCCCGTCGCGGTGATCCGCCGAACGCTGCCAGAAGTAGCGCCGACGAGAATTTCTTCGCCGTTGGGCGCCACGGCGATCGATTTCACGCGATCACCGACGGGCACGCTCAAATGAGGTTGGCTGGTCAAATGCAGCAGTCGCCGCCATTCCCAATTGCGGTAATCCTGGCTCTCCGCGCGCTGCGGAATGCAGAGTTGCAATAGCTCGAGCGCCTGACCGGCGGCGTTTTCCTCGATCTTGGCCGAAGCTAAACCGATTTGGGCGACGTACGCCTCGTATTCCCGCTGCGAACGCTGCTTGGCTTCGGCCGCGGTGGCTAGCTGAGCCTTTTCGAAGTTGGTCTCGGCCGCGAGTCTGTTGGTGTTGGCAATTTTCTCATTGTCGCTCGCAATCCGCGCATTCGTCTCCGCTTCCGCCCGCTTTAGGTCCAGGTCCTTATTCGCGTTGACCAGGCTTGCTTGAGCGTCGAGGGCCTTGTTGCGCGCGACGTTGGCCTCGTTCCAGTAACGATAAACGACGACAAACGCCACGCTCACGACGGTCAGTACCGTGAAGATGAGCGCCGCGGCGACATTGCGCAGCATGCGCAATCGATTCTGGCGGGCCTGGCGTTCCTTTTGCGCCGCGATGATTTTCTTCCGCAGATCCGCATGGCGAGGTTCCTGCGCGTCCAACAGCGAGGCCGCCAGGTCGTAATCTTCTTTCGCCGTCGCGGCCTTGGCGTAAGCGAGTTTGGCTTCGATCAGTCGCTGCGAAGCCTTGACGTTGCCGCTCCACAGCGCGACCGCCTCTTGAAAGCCGAATAGCGCGCGGGCGTACGTTTGGTAATTGTTAGTGCGCTGCGCCTCGGTCAGGTCGTCTTCCGCCCGCGTCGAGAGGACGATGCTCTCCGAATGCGATTGATACGCGCGGACCGCGGCCTGAAATTCTTGGACCGACCCGTAGCGGCGCGACTGGTCGGTCGACATAGCGCGCTTAGCGATATCCACCAATTCGCCGCTGTGTTTGGTCGGCTGGATTTCATTCCGCGCCGCCGCGTACAGGCAGTTCATGATGTTCTTGCCGGTGTGCGGCGGCTGCCCGGTGATGACCTCGTACAGCATGCCGCCGAGCAAATAGATATCACTCGCCGTGGTGACGCGATCGACCGGGCCGGTGGCCATTTCCGGCGCCATGTAGGCCGGCGTGCCTCCCATGCTGCTCGATTGCGTGATACTGCCCGACTTCCGGAACGTGCCGGTCGAGAGCGCCAGGCCCCAGTCCATCACCAGCACTTCGCCGAAGCCGCCGAGCATCACGTTCTCGGGCTTCAAGTCGCGGTGAATCACGCCGCGGGAATGCGCGAAGGCGACCGCGTCGGCCACCTTCATCAGCACTTCCAGATTCTGCGGCAGCGCATATGTCGTCAGCACTTCCAGCCAAGGCGTGCCGACCACGCGCTTCATCGAGTAGAACAGCGCGCCCGATTCGTTCGAGCCAAGATCGTAAATCGGGACGATGTTAGGGTGGTCCAACTCGCCCGTGACGACCGCCTCGGAAAGGAACTTATGGCGCTGTTCCGCGTCGCCGGCGATCTCGGCGTTGAGCATCTTGACCGCGACGACGCGATCGATGGACGCCTGGCGGGCCGCATAGACCACGCCCATCCCGCCTTCGCCGATCAGGTTCAACAGCTCGTAGTCGGCCGAGATGCTATCCGGCTCTTCCGACTTGCGGACGTCGCGCGGTTTCACGACCAGCGTGGTGCGGCGTAAATCCTTCGCCGCCGCGTCGCCGGTCCGCACGGTCATCCGCGGCGTCACCGCTGGCGGCGTGGCCATCCCCTTCCACATCGCCGTGACGCGGGCCTTCTCTTCTGGCGAAAGATTGCGGACGTCGATCGTCTGCCCAATGGAAGTGATGCGCGAAGCGTCCTTCGATTGGTCGTACGGCTCCTCGAAGAGTCCGGTGCGCAGCGTGTCGCGGACGTCGTCTTCGCCCTCGCCAGGAGGCAGGCCGAAGTTCGAAGTCCGCGCGAGTGACGGATCACCGCCCATCACATGCGCGGAAAAGTCCACTTGGGGCGCGGACCGTTCGCTCACCGGCGACTTCTGCGACTGGCGGACAATTGCGGACAATGTGGCGCGCACCAGCGCCACGGAATCGGTGATCGACGCGTCTTCGACGTACTCCAGCTTGACCGGACGGTTTTCCCATTGATCCGCCGCGGCGGCGCGCTGCTGATCATCCAGGTGCAAAGCGCCGCCGCACACCGGACAGATGCCGGTGTTAAAGACCGTTTCGCTTAGCGTCGAGGAACAGAGTGGACAGGACAGCATAGGGCCTCGCCGGTCGTGCGCCGGCTCAATCGTTGAACGGGATGCTTACGGGCGGGAATTATGTGGCGTCGTTGTGGGGCGCGACGAGCGGATGCTGCGGCGATGCCAAAATCGCTTTGCGGCCGGCACCGCGTCGATGCGACTTGCCATGCCGACTAGACCGGCGGCGGCCAGGTCGAGCGACGTCGTCTGATCGGCGTAGTTCTGCTTCAATTCAACATCTGTCTCGACGGGGGGCGTCGCCGCGCGGCGTCCGCGCGGTTGCCAGGTTTCCCAAGCGCGGTCCAGGCTGGCGTCGTTAACGGGTTGCTCCGGCGCGGCGGCTTCGGGAGGCGCTTGTTGCACGTCGTCCGACGGCTGGTCCAAATCCTCAAGGTCCGCCGGGTCGACCATTTCTCCTTCGCGGACGTAGACCTCGATGATCAGGCGCTCCGCTTTGCCTTCGCGGAGGTCAATGCGATAGTGGCCGTCGGGCCAGATGCGGAAGAAATCGCGAAGGTCCTTCAATTGTGCTTCCGTGAGCAGCAATTCCTTCACGCGTCCGGTGACCGCGTCGCGGACCAGGTCGCCGTCGGGGCGAATAATCCGCAATACGATTTCGCGCACGTCTTCTTCGCCCGCCGTGTCACCGCCCGCTGCGTTGTCGCCAGTCGCTTGCACGGTTGCCGAAGCGGCTGTGTTGGACTGCGGCGCACTGTCGGTGCGATTTGCCTGGGTCAACGGCGCCAGTGAGGGCGCGGCGGGCGGCGCAATGCCGAGCGAGCTCACCAGGCCGGTGCCGGGCACTTGAAACTCCGCCAACTGTACGACCACGCCGCCGTCGTCGTCCATGATCGTGATGCGAATCGGAATCGGCGCCGAAGGATCCACCAGGCCCGACGAGTCGAACAGGTGACTGGCTGCAAACACCGTGGGCGCACCGGGCAGGACCTGGTAGACGTCGTTGGGCTGCCCGTCGCTCCATTCGATCGTGATGGTCCAACTGTCCGCGCCGGGATCGGCGAATTCGCCGTTCAAGTTGCCCGTGGCGTCGGAGCCAATATCCTGCAAGAACAGATTCGTCACGACCGGCGCGACGTTGTTGACCACGATGTTGAAGGTGCGCTGTTGCATGCCGCCGTCGTCGTCGTTGATCGTGACGGTCACGGTGTAATTGCCGTTGTCGGCGTAAACGTGGCCGCCGCCGAAGAAGCCGCTGCTGGAGACGCCGGGCGAACCGTTCGCGTCCGGTGCGGCGCCGGCGCTGTCGATCGACCCGTCGCCCCAATCGATCGAGTAAGTGAACGACTCGGCCTGCTCGCCCGGAAGCGGATTCGAGGCGTTGTCGAATCCGGGATCGGTGAAGGAACCGATATCATTGATGATGATGGGCGTTCCTTCATCGGTGACTCGGTCTCCGACCACGGTCAACGTCGGCGCCACGTTCGTCACGGTGACCTGCACGACTTCGGTGTCGACGCCGCCGTCGTCGTCGAAGAACTGCACGGTGACGAGATAAATGCCATTGTCCGCGAAGACGTGACCGACCAGGCCGCTCGTCAGCACGCCCGGTCCGCCCGGCACTCCGGAGAACACGATTCCGGCTTCGGCAATCCCGTCGCCCCAATCGATGGAGTAACTGAAGGTCTCCGCAATCTCGCCGTTCGGAATCGGGTTCGCGAAGTTGTTGAAGCCAGGATCGGTGAACGTCACGGTCACCACGTCGCCTTCGTTGCCCGCGCCGGGCGCAGTATTGATCGTCGGCGCGACGTTGTTGACCGTAATCGAGAACGTCTGCTGGTGGAAGCCGCCGTCGTCGTCGAAGACAGTGACCGTGACGGTGTAAACGCCGTCGTCGGCGTACGCGTGGCTGCCGTCGAACGAGCCCGCCGTTGGCGTCCCCGCGGAGCCAGTGGTGTCGATCGTCGGCGTGCCGCCGAAGCCCGCGGTGCCATCGCCCCAATCGACGGTAAACGTAAACGTCTCGGTTTGCTCGCCGGGCAACGGATTCAACGGGTTATCGAAACCAGGGTCGGTGAACGACCCGATGTTCGTCAGGTTGACCGTTGCTCCTTCGTTGGCTGCTTGATTGCCGCTCACCACCAACGTCGGCGCGACGTTGGCGACCGTGATCGTAAAGGTGAGTTGATGCGAGCCGCCGTCGTCGTCGGCGACCGTAACGGTGACGGTGTAAATGCCGTCGTCGGCGTAGGTGTGCGTGCCATTGAACGACCCGGCCGTCGGCGTGCCCGCGGCGCCCGGCGTATCGATCGTGCCCGCGCCGTTACTGCTGGTCGTGCCGTCGCCCCAGTCGATCGAGAACGTGAACGTCTCATTCACAGCGCCGCCGGCGGGCGGCGTATCGAAGCCAGGATCGGTGAATGTGCCGATGTCGATGAGCAACACCTGAGCGCCTTCGTTTGACGCCTGATTGACGACTACGGCCAGCGTGGGCGCGACGTTGGCGACGGTGATCGTGAACTGCCCGGAATCGGAATCGTTGTCGTCGTCGAAGACCGTGACGGTGACGGTATAGATGCCGTTGTCGGCGTAAGTGTGGCTGCCGGAAATCGTGCCCGCGCCGCCTCCTTCCGCGATCGTACCTGGCGTCGTAGTGCCGTCCCCCCAGTCGATCGTGGCCGTGTGCGTGGCGTTCGGATCGACGTTGGTGTAGTTACCGACGGGATTCAGCGCAATTTGCGTCCCTTCGTTGGTGCTCTGATTGCCAATCACGTTCAACACCGGCGGGATGCCTGCGACGTTGATCTCGAACGTCTGCGTATGGAATCCGCCGTCGTCGTCGAAGACCGTCACGGTGACGGTGAAATTGCCGCCCGTCGTGTAGGTGTGGCTGCCGTCAAACGAGCCGGCGGTCAACACGCCAATTCCGCCCGGCGTGTCGATCGTGGCCGAGCCCGCGCTGTCCATCGAACCGTCGCCCCAATCGATCTCGAAGGTGAAGGTCTCGGTTTGCTCACCGGGCAATGGGTTCGACGGATTGTCGAAACCGGGGTCGGTGAACGTACCGATGTTGGTGATCGAAATCGGCGTGTCTTCGGTGCCGACCTGGTTGCCAACCACGGTCAGCGTCGGATCGACGTTGGCGACGGTGATCGTAAACGTGCGCTGGTGCTGGCCGCCGTCGTCGTCGAAGACGGTAACGGTGACGGTATACATGCCGTTGTCGGCATAGGTGTGGCTGCCATCGAACGACCCGTCCGTCGTATCGCCCGCGCCGCCGACATCATCGATCGTCGCGGAACCGGCGCTTCCCGCCGTGCCGTCGCCCCAATCGATCGTGTAAGTGAACGTCTCGCTCGTTTCGCCGCCGGGAATCGGGTTCGATGGATTGTTGAAGCCTGGATCCGTGAACGACCCGATGTTCGTGAACGTCGCCTGCGTACCTTCGTCGGTCGTGCGGTTGCTCACCGTTAACGTCGGCGCCACATTGTTCACGGTGATCGTGAATGTTTCCGTGTCGGTCCCGCCGTCGTCATCCGTGATCGTGACGGTGACCGTGTAGGTGCCGTCGTCAGCATAGGTGTGGCTGCCTTCGAAGGAACCGTCGGTCAAATCGCCGACGCCGCCGACGTCGTCAATAGTCGCCGTGCCGGCGCTGTCGGTCGTGCCGTCGCCCCAATCGATGGTGAACGTGAACGTCTCGTTGACCGCGCCGCCGGCCGGAGGCGTGTCATAACCGGGGTCGGTGAACGCGCCGATATTGGTGATCGAGACCTGCGTGCCTTCATCGGTCGTGCGGTCGGTGACGACCGTCAACGTCGGCGCGACGTTGTTCACGGTGATCGTGAACGTCTCCGTGTCAGTCCCGCCGTCGTCGTCGGTGATCGTGACCGTGACCGTGTAAATGCCGTCGTCGGCATACTCGTGGCTGCCGTCGAACGAGCCTTGCGTCAGCACGCCGACGCCGCCGGCCGTGTCGATCGTCGCCGTGCCCGCGCTGTCGGTCGAGCCATCGCCCCAGTCGATCGTGAAGGTGAAGGTTTCATTCACCGCGCCGCCGGCCGGGGGCGTGTCGTAGCCAGGATCGGTGAACGTGCCGATATCCTGGATCGATACCGGCGTCCCTTCGTCGGTGCTGCGATCGGTCGCGACGGTCAGCGTGGGAGCGATGTTGCTGACGGTGATCGTGAACGTCGCCGTATCGGAATCGCCGTCATCGTCCGTGATCGTCAAGGTCACGGTGTAAATGCCGTCGTCGGCGTATTCGTGGCTGCCGTCGAACGAACCGTCCGTCAAATCACCGACGCCGCCGATGTCGTCGACCGTCGCCGTGCCGGCACTGTCGGTCGAGCCGTCGCCCCAGTCAATCGTGAACGTGAATGTCTCATCCACCACGCCGCCGGCCGGGGGCGTGTCGTAGCCGGGATCGGTGAAGGTGCCGATATTGGTGATCGAAATCGGCGTTCCTTCGTCGGTGGTGCGATCCGTCGTGGCCGTCAGCGTGGGCGCGACGTTGTTTACGGTGATCGTGAAGGTATCCGTGTCGGTCCCGCCGTTGTCGTCCGTGACGGTGATCGTGACGGTATAGACGCCGTCGTCGGCGTACTCGTGACTGCCGTCAAAGGAGCCGTTCGTCAAATCGCCGGGGCCGCCAACGTCGTCGATGTCCGCCGTGCCGGCGCTATCCGTGGAACCGTCGCCCCAATCGATCGTGAACGTAAACGTCTCGTCCACTCCGCCACCAGCCGGAGGCGTGTCGTAGCCGGGATCGGTAATCGTGCCGATATTGGTGATCGAGATCGGCGTCCCTTCGTCGACCGTGCGATTGGTCGTCGCGGTAACAGTCGGGTTCACATTCACGACCGTGACCGTAAAGGTATCGCTCTGGAAAGTGCCGTCGTCGCCCGTGACGGTCACCGTCACGGTATAAATGCCATCGTCGGCATAGAAGTGCGAACCAGTCACCTCGCCGTCATTGCCGCCGTTCGGCTCGTCGATGACGCCTGCCGTTGCGGTGCTGCCGTCGCCCCAGTCGATCGTCGCCGTGTGCGGATTGTTGCCCGGGACGTCGTCGTCTTCGAACGTCGCATTGACGTCGACCTCCGACCCCTCGTTGACGCCGGCCTGATTCGGACCGGCTTCGACGGACGTGACCGACAGGACGCGGCGCTCCTCCAGCCGGCGCACGCGCCAGCCGCGAACTCGGCCGTCGTCCCGCACGGGGCGACGCTTCCGGAGGCCCAGTTGCGTGCCGAGCCAGCCGTCGCGAACCCAAGAGCGCCAATGCACGGGCACTATCTCCCGGAGAATCATCAAGGTTTGCCGGAGCGGGCGCAGCGTGAGCGTTGCGCGGCAGCCCGTAACAGAAAGCTTCGTCCGTCGCGCCCCGGAAGATTCATTATCACGAAGATTTGCGGAAAGTGTCAAATATTCGCTACGCCCGGCCGTCTTTGCGCCATCGGCGCTGTGGCAGAGGATTCACCGCAGAGAGCACGGCTTCCGCTCACTGCGCTCGATCCTCCGGTTTCGCCACGCGGCATAATCCTGCGCTCGCACGCGGTGCGGCCGGTATAGCCCGCAAGACCCGGTTGTCCGGTCATTCCGGCAGCGCGCGTGGCAACGCCTGAGCCTGCAATTCCGTGCGAACGCCTGACAACGGTCGAACGGCCGCGACGCCGTCCGTCAATGCGTTGCGACGTGGGGCGACGAAAACACGTATGCCAAGCGGAGCGTTTGTACCTCCGCTAGCGATGGATCGCGACGCGCCGCCTGTACCACGGTGCGCTGGTTGTCAGGGAGGATGGTTCGCATGGCAACGGGTCGGCGCTGGATGTCGCTGCGGTTGGAGATGATGTTGCTGGCCATCGCCTGGTCGGGAATGGCCGCCGCGGGCGAGCCCAACCGGCTGCGCATCCTCGGTCCCGGGACGGCCGCGTCTCCCGTGCAATCGGCCGCGCAAGCTGACGACACCGCGCTGGAAGAATTGCCGGCCGGCTCAGAGCCGCGCCCGCTGCCCTCGGCCGAGGCTTGGGATCTGAAACCCATCGGCGCCGTGACGCTCGACACCGCCGCGCCGGCGGGAGATTTTCCCGAGAACGTCGCCGCCCCTTACATGGAAGCGGCGGGCGAGTATACGGATCAGCCAAATCTCGAAGCCATGGGTTGGAGCTACGGCTACTACTGGCAAGCCTCGGCGTTCTGCCACGGCCCGTTGTACTTCGAAGAAGTGAATCTGGAACGCTACGGCTATTCGCTGGGCGTCCTGCAACCGGCAGTCTCCGGGGCGCACTTTTTCAGCACGCTGCCGCTGCTGCCGTACAAGATGGCGGTCGATCGCCCCGGCACCTGCATCTATACGCTCGGCCAAGCACGCCCCGGCAGCTACACGCCGTTCCAAATCCACCGCCCGCCCCTCCGCTGGGACGCGGCTCTGGTGGAAGGCGCCGCGGTGACCGGCCTGATCTTCCTGATCCCGTAGACGACTTTGCAAGTGGAACCGCGGAAGCGCGGAGGGAAGGCGGCTCGGGCGAGGAGAAAGCGTAGGGCGGGCCGCGCGCGAAATAGATCTAGTGACGCGTCAACCGCGTTCCGAATTTGGATCAACCGTAAATGTGCCAGCGAAGGCCCGCCGCTTCTTGATCCGGCGGGCCTTACGTTTCACAGGTAAAGCGAATCTCGCGTTAATCGAGGCGTTCGAACAACAGACGCCGCTCATAGGCGCGGCCCGCCCTTCGAGCTTTCAAATTCTCCACTCTGCCGCTGATCCCATTCGTGTTGTTCGCGTTTTTTGCGGTTAAATGCGCCGTCCCTCGGCGCCTCCAAGGTTCAATCGCACTAGCCGCCGTTTACCGGCCGAGCGTCGAAAACTTGCCGAGGACGGGCACGCCGAGAGTGCGGCGGACTTCTTCCGTGCTGCGGAGCACTTTGCGGCGCGGTTGCTTGCGCCAGAAGGTCGCGCCTGCCAGTGACAGGGCCAAGAGGGCCCCGCCCCAACGGATTTGCTCGCGACCCATTGATTCATCCGGTTGCGTCGGAATGACGGCGCTCGTGACGCAGGTTTGCAGCTCGGTGCGTAAGGCGGAAAGCTCTTGCCAGGCGTCGCGTTCTTGTTGCACCGCGATCCCAAGTTGCCGATCCGCCGCCGCGACGCGTTTGCGCAACTCCCGCAGCGCTTCGCCGTCGGATGGTGCAGGTGCAGGGACTGGTGGAGCAACTCGCGGCAGGGCTGGCTGCGTGTCCGCGATGACCGGAGGTAGCTGGTTGACGATCTGCTGATTCGCGCCCCCTGTGAATTCCGGGCTGGAATGCAACTGATCGCGCAACTGTGCCAATCGCCAGTCCAAGTCACGGATGACCGGATGCGCCGGAGTCATTGTCAGCAGCAAGCCAGCGCGCCGTCCTTCCAACTCGCCGACGTGCCGGGCGAGGTCGTCCCACAGGGGATTGCGCCGCTCTACGATCGGAGCTTGAACCGGAGGCGCGACAACCGGTTGCGGCGGCATCACTACCGGCGTCGCGGGCGGCGTTTCCGGCGACGCCTTCAATCGCTGGGCGACGTGTTCATCGAGTTGTCGTTGCGCCCGGGCGCGCTCGGCGCGGGCGTGATGTAGCAACGTCAACAGCGCGCGATGACGCTCGTCCGTAAACCGCAGGCCTTCGCCGCGCAGCTCGAAATGGGCGGCGTCGAGCACTTCGTTCACGGAGATAGTCACCGCTTCCGCGTCGGGTCCGCGCGCCGCGACGACGATTTGCGGCGGATGTTCTTCGTCGCCGGTCAGTTTGGCTTCGACGATCGGCCGTACCGGCAGTGGCTGAGCGAGCCAGCGATTCACGCGCGAAGCGTCGGGCCAGAATTCGTCCAAGGACCGTAGCGCGGCTCGCGGAACCCGGACTCGGCCCGAGGCGCTATATGCGACGGGAACGAATTCGGCTAGGCACAGACAGACCAGGAGCGCAACGGCGCCCATCACCGCGGCGGCGATCCATGGTCCGATCCTGGCGGTCATCAAAAGCCCTTCTGGCAGTCTCAATGGCTGTCGTACGCGCCCTTTCCGGCAACACTTCCGCAGGCGCGCAATCCGATATAAACGTCATCGTCCCGAGAGTCTCGGCAACGTGAGAGATCATGGGGCAGCGACCGGCGACGGATCGTCCCAATCGTCGCCGTTTACCTAAACCTCCGTCGACTGGTAGGATGGTCCAACAGCAGCCCGCAGCGCCAGCGAGAGAGAGCTGACGTCGCATGCAGACCTGAGATGAAACTCTCGGTTGCTCCGCAATCAAGCAACTGAGGGCTCGAACCTTCGCCGTACACAACGTCCACTCCGCCTCGCTGGCGCTAACGGCTAAGTGTGCGCGATGCTCGCCGTCAAATCGGCAAGACATCGACCGCGACTTGCAGTTGCGATTTCCCGCCGCCGAGGACGACGCCTTTCACAGGGCTGATGTCGTGGAAGTCTCGGCCCCAGCCGATCGTGATATGGCGTTCGTCGGCCAGGCAGCCGTTCGTGGGATCGAAGTCGACCCAGCCTTGCCGCGGTGAATAGACGCTGACCCAGGCGTGCGAGGCGTCGGCGCCTTCCAGCCGCGCATGACCGGGGGCGGGATCGGTGCGCAGATAACCGCTGACGTAGCGGCAGGCCAGACCGAGCGAGCGGAGGCAGCCGATTTGCAGATGGGCAAAGTCCTGGCAAACGCCGCGCCGTTTATCGAGCACGTCTTCGGTCGAGGTATCAATCGTCGTTGCCGTGGAATCGAACTGAAACTCTTCGAAAATCATCCGCGTCAGTGCAAACGCCGCCGATAGGATCGGCGCATTCGCCTCGAAATGCGCTTCGGCCAGCTCGCGCAGCCGTTCGCTCACGCGGATGTAGGGCGAATCGAAAATGTACTCCAGCGCATCGACGGTCGCCGCATCGTTCGTCGTGCGCAACAGCCGCGCCGTCACTTCCCAAGGCTCCGAATCGTCGAGCGCCGACACGTCTGCTCGCTCAACTTCCACCAGGCTCTCGCTCGCGATCGTCAGTTGCGCATGCGGCGCGTAGATTGCGAAGCTGCGAACCTGGTTTCCAAAATAGTCAGGGTAGTCGTGCAGCGTCGTCGGCGCCGGATCCACCTCCAGCCGATGCTCCAGGCAAGTCTGGCCGTCAAACGTGCGCGGCGTCAGGCGCAGGACGTTGTGGCAGGCGTCGGCCGGCGTAGCGTAAAGATACTCGGTGCGGTGGCGCACGCGGTATTTCATGGTCCGCCCCCCGCCATCGGCCGCGTCGGTTGTACGTGCGTGAGGTAGGTGCGCGTCAAGGTTTGCGATAATGCCTCCATCGTGCGCGTCATGCGCCGCAGCAGCGTCATCAATCGCAAGCGTCGCCCGTTGCGGACCACGAGCACGAGCGAATCGACGTCCACCAGCCGCACTTCGGAGAAGATCGACGTCACCATTCGCAGCTCCGAGGAGCGCGGCTCGCCCTTCCTGGTCGGCTGAATGGCCTTCAAGTGTTGATACAGCGCGGCCAACTGAAACACCGCCGAGCGCGGATTGCCTTCGTCCGCCAGCAGCAAGTCCAGCACTGGCGCGGGATCGGGCCCGAAGACGTAGCGCGAACGATAGGTCATGGCGCTATTGGCGATTTCCAACATCGCCAGCAGCCGCGGGCTTTCATCCTCGCTCGCCATCGCCATGCCGAAACGCAAGAGATCGCAAAGGTCGGCGGCCCGCTCCAGGCGGCGGCCAATCTCCAGGAATTGCCAGCCTTTGTCACGGGTCATCCCGTCCATCGAGTGGCCGCTAAGCATCGAAAGGCGCGCCAGTAGTTGATCCAGCGCCGCGAGTTGCGCGTCGGAGGAGTTCGCTTTGCGCCGCGCCAAGGGACGCAGATCGTCCCGCATCGTGCAGAGCGTGCGCCAAGCGTCGACCGCGAGGCGATCGCGCACCGACATGCCGATTCTGTGTACGCGGCCGACGTCTGCCGTGACCGCGCCGGAGTTCGATTCGTCGAACGCGGCGCGATGAATCAATCGGGAAATCTGCTCCGGCGTCCACGCGGTCGTCGCCAGATCGGCCGGCTCGAGCCGACCGTGCGCGACCAGCAATTCGGCAAAGCAACCCAACTCGTCCAATTGCCCGTGCTCGGTCTGATCGGTCAGGCGATGCAACAAGCAACGCGTCATGCGCGCGCCGAATTCGATCCGCTCCAGGTAGCGCCCCAGCCAAAACAAATCATCGGCCAATCGCGAAGGGAGCGCGAAGCCGGCGCGGCTGAGGGCCGCGACGCGATTTCCCGTCGGCAACAACGTGGCATGATCCTCCGCCGCGCCAAGCACCCAAACGTCCTTGGTGCCGCCGCCGGTCTGTTCGGTCATGATGACCGATTCCGCGGTCTCCGCCACGCGCGCCAACGCGCCGGGCATCACGCGGTATCCGCCGTCGCCGGTCGAAATCGCATACAGCCGCAACATCAGATGCCGCGGCTGCAACCGCCCTTCCTGCCAGGCCGGCGCGGTGGAGAGTTCGACGAATTCCTGCCCAACGTACAACTGCGGCCGCGCGCGCAACTCGGCGATCAACGCGTCCTTGGTTTCCTTCGTGGCCCGCACGGACGGCGCGTCGCGCCGTGGATAGGCCTTTTTGATCACCACCTGATCGAGGTTTTGAATGACTTCATCGAGCGCCGCCTCCTGTCCGCACCACCAGGTGGCCACCGGTGGCATCAGTAGTGGTTCTCCAAGTAGGCGTTCGCACAAGCTCGGCAAAAACGGCAACAGAGCCGGCGATTCCACTACGCCGGCCCCCAGCGGATTGGCGATCGTCACTTTGCCTGCGCGCACTGCCTGCAACAACCCCGGGACGCCGAGCAGCGAGTCTTCCCGCAGCTCCAGCGGATCGCAAAAATTGCTTTCCACGCGCCGCAGAATCACATGCACCGGCAGAAGACCGCTCAATGTCTTGAGAAACACGCCCTGATCGCGAACGGTGAGATCGCTCCCTTCGACCAGCGTGAATCCCAGGTAGCGCGCGAGATACGCTTGCTCGAAGTACGTGGAACTGTACGGTCCGGGCGTCAGAATCACCACGCGAGGTTCTTCCGTGCCGGCTGGCGCCATCGCCAACAGCGTATCGCGCATTTGTCCGAAGAACTTCGCGAGTCGCTTCACGCGCAGGTCGCGTACTAAATCGGGATAGACGCGACTGAGCACGATACGATTTTCCAACGCGTAGCCGGCGCCTGCGGGCGTGTCGGTGCGGTCGGAGACGACCCACCAGTGCCCGTCGGGCGAGCGCGCGACGTCGACCGCATACGTCGCCAGGTGCACGCCATCGGCGGGTTGAATGCCGGCCGCGGCGCGCAAGAAGGCCGGATTGGCGAACACGATTTCCGGCGGCAAATCGCCGGACAAGAACAATTCGCGCGGGCCGTAGATATCGGCCAGCACATGGTTCAGCAACCGCGCGCGCTGACTGACCGCGCGGCTGAGTTCGGTCCATTCCCGCGCGTCGATCACCACGGGCCAGGAATCGAGCAGCCAGGGGCGCTCCAGTTCCATGTCGGTGCCAGGCGGATTGTACGTCACGCCGTATTCGCGCAACAAACGCCGGCACATGTCGTCCCGCGCCTGCAAGTCGTCGAGGCGAGCTCCGGCCAACGCAGAAGCCCACCCACGCCAGGCCGCGCGCACTTCCCCTTTGGCGTCGACGGCTTCATCGAAATGCCCGGACAGCCCGCAGTATCCGTCGGGCAATCGCACCACGTCAGACGCGGCGCCGGCGGACTGGGATTGTTTCATGGGAAGCGGGGCGAATGACGAATTTCGAAATCCGAACGACGAATGAAGGTCGAATGCTTAAATGTCGAATGGCCTGATTCTAGTTGTGGCACGGTCTCCTGACCGTGCCACTTTGCGAGAAGCATGGGAGACCTTCGGTCAAGTCGGTGACATGGTCGGAAGACCATGCCACAACTGTGGGAGACCATGCCACAACGAGATTCGTCATTCGGATTTCGTCATTCCCTTCACTGTTTCCCACGGCGCAAATCCAGCGTTAGCGGGAATTCCGGATTCAGTTCGGCGCGGGGCGTTGGCATCGGTCCGGCCGTGTGTCCCTGGGCGAGGAATCTGGCGACGCGGCGCGATTCCGCTTCAAAGGCGTTGACCGGGAACGACTCGTGGCTCAGGCCGCCGGGGTGAGAGACATAGTACGAGCAGCCTCCCAGCGAGCGGCCGCTCCACGTGTCGTACACCTCGAACACCAAGGGAGTATCGACCGGAATGGTGGGATGCAAACAGTTCGGCGGCTGCCAAGCCCGATAGCGGACACCCGCCACGGCCTCGCCCAAAACTTCGGTAGAGCGCAGCGGCAGCCGGCGGCGATTGCAAAGGATCAGGTGGCGCGAATCAACCAATCCGGAAACCTTCACCTGGAGGCGTTCCAGCGAGGAATCAACGTAGCGCACCGCCCCGCCGGGCCCCGGCTCTTCGCCCAGGACGTGCCAAGGCTCGATCGCCTCGCGCAGTTCGATTTCTATTCCCGCATGCCGCACGCGGCCGTGGACGGGATACCGGAACTCGAAATGCGGGGCGAACCACGCCTCCTCCAGAGGAAACCCGGCCGCGTTGAGGTCGCGAATCACGTCGCGGAAATCCTGTTGCGCGAAGTGCGGCAGCAGGAATTCGTCCTGGAGCCGTGTGCCCCAGCGCACGGGCTGCGCGCGATAGGGAGTGCGCCAGAACCAGGCAACGAGGGCCCGCAACAGAAGTTGTTGCGCCAGACTCATCCGCGCATGCGGCGGCATTTCGAAGGCGCGGAATTCGACCAGGCCGAGACGACCCGTCGCGGTGTCCGGCGAATACAGCTTGTCGATGCAGAACTCTGCGCGGTGCGTATTGCCCGTCATGTCGACGAGGATATTGCGGAAGATGCGGTCGACCTTCCAGGGCGGAACTTGGCCGAACAGGCGCTGCTGGCGTTCGACTTCCTCGCAAGCAATTTCCAGTTCATACACACTATCATGCCGCGCCTCGTCGATCCGCGGCGCCTGGCTCGTCGGCCCGACGAACGAACCGCTGAACAAATAGCTCAGCGAGGGATGATTGAGCCAATAGACGACCATCGAACGCAATAAGTCCGGCCGCCGCAGGAATGGACTATCCGCCGGCGTCGGTCCGCCGAGCACGACGTGGTTGCCGCCGCCGGTGCCGGTGTGGCGACCGTCGAGCATGAATTTCTCCGTGCCCAATCGGCTCAGCCGCGCTTCTTCATACACGCCGTGGACGATCTCTTGCAGTTCGTCCCAGTCTCCCGCCGGCGGCACGTTCACTTCGATCACGCCGGGGTCCGGCGTCACCTTGAAGTAATTGAGGCGGCTGTCCCACGGGGGCGGTTCCCCTTCGACGATGACGGGCATGTCGAGCGCTTCGGCCGTATCTTCGATCGCAGCGATCAATTCCAGATACGCCTCGATAGTCATCAACGGCGGCATGAAGATGTGCAATCGGCCGTCGCGCGGCTCGACGCACAGCGCCGTGCGCACAACCCAAGGCGCCGATTCGCCCAATTGCGGCGCGCGATCGCGCAGCGGTTCGCGTTCCGCTTCTGCGATCTCGCGTTTTAAGGTCTCGCTCAATTGCGATTGCATGCGCCGCGGCACGGTCAGCGGCGGCGGCGGCGCGACCGGATCGCGCGGTCGGAGGTAGGGATACTCCGCTACGGCGACCCACGGCAAGCTCGCGACGGGCAAGCGCAGGCCGATCGGCGAATCGCCTGGGATCAGCACCAGGTGTTTGCCGCGAAGCATCCACAAGCCGCTTTCCCAGGCCATGCCGCCGTCACGCGTACCGGGTTGCAACGGCAGGACATAGCCGACCGGTTCGTTCAAGCCGCGCTCGAACACGCGCCGCAACCGCGTGCGCTCTTCCGCGTCCTTGAGGCGGCTATCGGCTGGGTCGATGTTGAGTGGCAGTTGGCCTTCCCGGCGAAGGAAATGCACCGGATCCTCGAACGCCGGCACGGCATACCCGGCGTCGACGTCGAGGCGCTCAGCCAACAACTCCACAAATCGCTCTGCGTCCGCAAACGTGCGATGTTGCACGTCTTCGATGTCTGCGATCAGCGCCGGATTGTTCCAGATCGGATGTCCGTCTTTGCGCCAGTAGCAGGCCAGCGCCCAGCGCGGCAGTTGCTCGCCGGGATACCATTTGCCCTGACCGAAATGCAGCAGCGCGCCCTTGGTGAAGCGTTTTTGCAAGCGCCGCAACAACACTTCGGACAACCGCCGCTTATTCGGCCCCACGGCGGCGACGTTCCACTCCGCGCCGTCCATGTCGTCGATGGAGACGAACGTCGGCTCGCCCCCCATCGTCAAGCGCACGTCGTCGCTCTTGAGGTGCACGTCGACGGCGCGGCCGACCGACTCGATCCGCGACCACTGCTCCTCGGTGTACGGCTTCGTGACGCGCGGGTCCTCATGCACGCGCGTGATCCGCATCACGTGCTCGAACTCGGCCTCGCATTCATCGAGCGCGCCGGAAATTGGCGCTGCGGATTGGGGATCCGGCGTGGCCGCGAGCGGAATATGCCCTTCGCCGGCGAACAGTCCGCTGGTCGGGTCAAGTCCCACCCAGCCTGCGCCGGGCAAGTACGCTTCGCACCAGGCGTGGAGATCGGTGAAGTCCTGCTCCGCGCCCGAAGGGCCGTCCAGTGATTTCTGATCCGGCTTCAACTGAATCAGGTAGCCGGAAACGAATCGCGCCGCGATGCCCAGGTGGCGCAACAACTGCACCAGCACCCAAGCGGAATCCCTACAGGACCCCGAGTTCTTCGCCAGCGTCTCCTCCGGCGTTTGCACGCCGGGCTCCATGCGAATCAAATACTTGATCCGCTGGTTAAGCAGGGAGTTCACGCCGACAAGAAAATCGATCGTCCGCTGCTCCTTGGTGTTGACCTCTTTCAAGCACTTCGCGAACGCGGGACCGCCTTCCAGCTTGATCAGGAAAGGGGCGATCTCCCGCGACAGCCACGAGGCGTACTCGAATGGATAGCGCTCGGCCTCCGGCTCCAGAAAGAAATCGAACGGGTTGATGACCGTCATCTCGGCCACCAGGTCGACAATGATGCGAAACCGGTCGACCTTCTCGGGGAAAACGATCCGCGCCTGGTAGTTCGACTGCGGATCCTGCTGCCAATTCAGGAAGTGCCCCGCCGGCTCGATCGTCAGCGAGTAGGCGTGAATGGGCGTCCGAGAGTGGGGCGCCGGCCTCAGCCGGACCGTTTGAGGACCCAGCGTGATGAAGCGGTCGTAAAGGTACGAGGTCTCGTGATACAGCGCAACCCGAATCGACATGCGAACCAACTCCACGGCGGAATTTCGAAACACCGGAATGCGCGCAAAAAGCCCGCACTCTGGCCTCATGCTCCGCCACGGGCCGTACCCCAGGATACACGCAACTCGTCTGGATTGCTAATGGCTGCCGTCGATGTGAAGTGTGACCCAATAATCTGCATTGGCGAGCGGAACGACTGTGGGAGGCGTCTCCGACGCCGATCGATTTGGCGATTTTAGCGAGAAATGACGGAACCAGAATGCTCGCGTCGTTCCCATCGGCGTCGGAGACGCCTCCCACAGTCGAGGGCGATGGCTAAGTCACTGCGGGCGCGTGCTAAACTTGTGACGGAGACAATCCCCTAATAAGCCCCCCGAGCAGAATCGACATGCGACGCCTCGCTGCACTTACCGTGCTCGTTTGCTTTGCTGGTACTTGCACTGCGCCTTGTAAGGCCGCCCCAGCGCGGGGCGAGTTGGAGCTCACCGTCGTCGACGGCGACACCAAGGAAGTTATTCCTTGCCGCATTCACTTGAGGAACGCCAAAAAGCGGCCGGTGAAACTGGGCGGGGAATCGATTTTCTACAAAGACCACGCGGTGTTTTCGGGCAAGGCGAAACTCGCATTGCCGCCCGGGCAGTATGTGTTCGAGATCGAGCGCGGTCCCGAATATCCGGTGATGAGCGGCCATTTCGAGATGGAGCGCGCCTCGGAGGACACGAAGACCGTCACGTTGCAGCGATTCGTCAACATGGCCAAGGAAGGTTGGTGGGCGGGCGAGACGCACGTTCACCGGCCGAAAGAGCAGATCGAACTTTTGATGCGGGCCGAGGACTTATATGTCTGCCCCGTGATCACGTGGTGGAATGACCAAAACGAATGGGCTGCGAAGTCCGCGCCGGCAAATCCGCTCGTGCAGTTCGACAAGAATCGATTTTATCATTTACTGGCCGGTGAAGACGAGCGCGAAGGGGGTGCGCTGTTGTATTTCAATCTGGCGAAGCCGTTGCCGATCCTGGGCGCGCAGCGCGAGTATCCCTCGCCGCTCAAGTTCGCCGAGGCCGCGAAGCTCGATCCCAACGCGTGGATCGATATCGAAAAAGACTTCTGGTACGACACGCCGGTCTGGTTGGCGAGCGGGTTGGTCGATTCCATCGGCATTTGCCACAACCACATGTGGCGCGAAGGAGTTTATCCCGACGAGGCCTGGGGACGCCCGCGCGATAAAAAACTCTTCCGCATGCCGCGTGGCAACGGGCAATACACGCAGGAGATTTACTACCACGTGTTGAACTCGGGGCTGCGAATTCCGCCGTCGGCCGGCAGCGCCTCGGGCGTGATGGAAAACCCCATTGGCTACAACCGCATGTATGTTTGGTGCGGCGAGGAGCTGACCTACGAGAGTTGGTGGGAGAATCTCCGGCGTGGCCGTGTCGTCGTCACCAACGGGCCGATTCTTCGCCCACAAGCCGACGGCCGCTTCCCAGGGCATGTCTTTCAAGCGGAAGCGGGCGAGAAGTTGAGCCTGAATATCGACCTCAGCATGTCGACGCGCGACAAAATCGAATACCTGGAAATCATCAAGGACGGCCAGGTGTTTCAGAGCATTCGCCTGGAAGACTACGCCAAGACGGGACGATTGCCGCCGGTGACGTTCGACGCCTCGGGCTGGTTCCTGGTCCGCGCGATCTGCGAACACCCGAAGACCTTCCGCTTCGCCTCGACCGGCCCGTGGTACGTGGAAATCGGCAAACAAAAATCGCGCATCAGCAAGACGTCTGCCGAGTATTTTCGCGACTGGGTCAAAGAACGCAAGGAACGCGTAAAACTTGATGACCCGGCGCAACGCGCCGAAGTGTTGCATTATCACGAGGACGCGCTAAGGTTTTGGGAACAAAAGATCGCCGACGCTAATGCACCGTGAGGTGCGGTGACGCGCGCCGCGGATTACAATGCCGCCATGGCGACAGCGGCAATGCAACAATCAGCGGAACGGGATCTCGCTCGGCGAATTCTCGCTGCGTGCGGCGCCGAGCCATCCGCGATCGAGCCATTGGCGCGGTTCAATAACCCAGTGTTTCGCTGCGCGCTGCCGGATGGCTCGCGGATTCTGAAAATCTCAAAGTCGCCCGACGGCGCCGCGACGCGCAAGGAACTGCTGCTCATCGAGCATCTGGCGCGCCACGGCGTGCCGACGCCGGATGTGGAGCGGGCCGATGCGGACGGCGCACTTGCCGGGCGTCCCTTCATACTGATGCGCAGCTCCGGCGAACAAACCGTCGCCGATCTGCTTGGTCACGGCGATGTCGCGCATCAACTGCTGACGGAAATGGGCAGCACGCTGGCGCGTATTCATCAAGCGCCGACGGACGGGTTGCCGCTCTCGGCGACCGATCGCGTTTCTCCGCAAGGAGTCGCCAACTACTTGGAAACGCTGGGCGCGACAGCCGCGGCGCTCGCTGAGCAAAGCCTGTTGACCGTTGAGGAAGTGGCTCGATTCCGTGCCTTGGAAATGCCGTCGGCCGTCGGCGAATCGCTTTGTCACAGTGACTTTCACGTAGTGCAGTGCGTCGTCCATGAAGGGCGCGTCGCCGCTGTGGTGGATTGGGAGTCCGCCTGGATCGGCAACCCGTTGATCGATCTGGCGATCAGTCACGCGTATCTCGACTACTACTGCCCGCTCGCACTGACGCGTTCGTTTTTGTCCGGCTATCTCTCCTTGCGCGAGATCCCGTCGGAGTACGGCCTCGGCTATCTGCCGGTCCGCATGGCGCAGGTGCTTGGCATGTTGAGGGCGTGGTACACGCGCGGGCCCGAGATCTGGCACGCGGCGATCGTCCAGCAGAAAGTCGCCCGTGCCGTGCGGTTGTTTCGACTTTATGCTCAGCGGTTGGCGAGCTAGGCCATGAACTGCCTGTTGCTCACGCTGGGTACGCATGGCGACGGGGAACTGTTCCGGCTGCTGGGCCGCGCGCTGTCACGGAGCGGACATCGCGTGACCTTGGCGGCCTCGCCGTTTTATCGCGACCGCATGGAAGCGACCGGGCTCGACTTCTTGCCAATCGGCAATGGCACGCAATATGAGCTGGGCATGCTTTTCCGATCGCTCGCCAGTGAACCTGATTTTCGCGTCCGCGTGCGCGCCTATGCCGAGCGTTGGGTGCGCCCGCAACTGGCGCACTCACTTGACGCGCTGAAGGCGCAACTCGCGCGGACCGACTATTTCATCAACAACCTTCGCAGCGTCTGGCGCAGCGAAGGACGAATCATTCCCGGCGCATCAGTAACCTACGACCCCGTGGGCGACATCGCGGCGATTCGCAAGTACGCGGCGCAACTGGCTGGATATGAATCGGCGATTTTGGAACTCGTCGCGCTGCCGAAGGAGCTTGTCGATCCCGATGACGCCTGGGGAGACCGATTTCACTTCACCGGCTTTTGGCGCGACGACGAGCCACCAGCCTGGCAACCGCCGCAAGCGTTGATCGATTTCATCGCCAGCGGTCCGCCACCAGTCGCGATCACGATGGGCTCGATGCTGTCGTTCGATCCTGCCGCGTTCGTCGCCACGTTACGAGACGGGTTGAATGCCACCGGTCAGCGCGGGATTTTGATCGGAGGCTGGAGCAAGGCAACCGCCGAACTGCCAGAAAACGAATTGATGTTCGCGCACGCGATCCCGTACGACTGGCTGTTTCCGCGATGCTCCTTGGTGATCCATCACGGGGGCGCGGGTACGGTTGCGGCGGCGCTTCGGGCCGGGCGTCCGTCGATTTTGCTCCCGCAGATTGCCTCACAGGAGTACTTCGCGCAGCTGCTGGCACGGCAAGGACTTCTGGCTGGGAGAATGAACGTCATGACGTGGCGCCCGGAAGAATTGGCCCACACGTTGCGCCACGCCAGGGAAGATGTTGCACTTACACGTAAGGCGCAGCGTTGGTCGCAGCGGCTCGGGGGCGAGGACTCGCTAGGCAGGGCGGTGGCGCTGATCGAATCGCACGTCTCCATATCCTAGTCGCGTGACTGGTCATTCAACGCGCAGCAAGAAACTCTGAATTCCCCACGAAAGATGCTTGACGATCCGGTCTCAGGGGGGGTAGAACTTCCGGCGACCTCCGCGCGTGTTGGGCTGAGTTTTGCGCGCAGGTAAACGATTCCACACCCATGAACCGCAAATCGAGGCGCCGTTAGTCGCACCTAGAGAGCCGGAATTAGCTTCGCTGAAAGACACCTTGCTGTGCGGGGGCAGTTGGCATCGTCTTTCGTCGGTACTGCGTTTCCTTCGCCGCCACGGATGGCCTATGCCGCCGCGCGAGTTCGCATTGCCGCGTCGCATCCTCTCCGCCTGCTTTGGGCGACTTCTCGCCGCTCGCAACTAGCAATGGCTTGCGCACGCACCGAATCCCGTTGACGCGCCTTCGCGTCGACGTGTTTTCGATGCCCGCAAGTCTCGGAAAGTTCCGGAGGAACTGCCATGAGAGACGAGTCGCATCAACCCTTGGCGACCGTGCGGAAGCAAAAATCGCCGCCACGCACCTTCGGCCAGCGGCGCATGACGACCTTGAAGCGGTGGCGCAACGCCGTCTTCGAGGTGCTCAATCCGCGCTGGTTCCTGGACGGCGACCCGTTCTATACGGCCCAAGACGCCGAACAGGGCGTCGATCTGCGCTTGCAGCTCGACGTCCAAGACGGCGTCGAACATCTGAAATTGTTGAGCGCCACGGGCGAAACCCTCGCTCGCCAGCGCATCGACGACCTGCGCGGACCGATTCGCATCGTCGGTTCCCGCTTTGATGACTCCTTCAAGCTGGAATTCAACACGCTGGTGGCAGAACGTCTGCTCGCGGACGCGATCGAATTCGACGGCGGCCTGGGCAGCGACGTTCTGAGCGGCCCGAATCACGACAACACGTGGACGGTCAATGCCGCCAACGCGGGATATGTGTTCCGGTCGGACGCGGTGCGTTTCACCGGCGTCGAAAACTTGCGGGGCGGAGACGACAACCAGGACGAGTTCGTATTTGAACCGGGCGGCCGGCTGGACGGCTTGCTGCACGGCGGCGACCGCGGCTTCGACACGCTGGTGCTGCAAGGCGGACGGTATGAGTCCGTGGTTTACAGCGCCTACGGTCCGGATTCCGGCACCGTGCGGCTCGACGGCAATCTGATCACTTACGCCGGGCTGGAACCGATCGTCGATAACTCCGATCCGGCCAACGTCGTCATCGACGCCACGGCTGGCGACGATCAACTTGTGCTGGAACAAGACCCCGGCAACCCCGGCATGCTGCGCGTGCGGGCTCTGAACGGCACGTTGGAGAGCGTGTCGTTCAACGTACCGACGACGTCGCTCGTCGTGAACATGGCCGGCGGCGCGGATACGTTGACGCTCACCTCATTCACGCTGGCGGTTGGCGCATCGCTCTCGATTAACGGCGACGGCGGCGCGGACTCGGTCATGTTCGCCGGCGACTTGGCGCTGCCCGGTGGCGATTTGACGGTGAGCGCCGAGTCGATCACGGTCAGTGCGGGCGTGAGTGTTTCAACGCGCCCGGCCGGCGCGAATTCGGGCGATATACTCTTCACGAGCAACAATGTCGCGCTCGCCAATGGCGCGGCACTCTTGGCCGACGCCGACGGCGGCTTCACGGCTGGCGACGTCACGATCAACGCCGCGGCGGCGGTCAATGCGGTCGCGGACGCCAATGCGCAAATCACTGTCACGGGCGGCACAATCCGCGGACGCAACATCACGCTGGCGGCGTCGAGCGCACTCACGGCCACGAACACCGCCAATCTCGCGGCGCTGGTGAACGTCGACGCCTCGGCACAAGTGTTGATTGACGGCGCCTCGCAAATTGCCGGCACAGGCAATGTGACGCTAAGTGCGCTCACCAATACTCAGACGACCGCACAGGCCAATTCCATTCCCTTGCCGGTCGTCGGCGCAGATGCCGCGGTGGCGGAATCCGGCGTGGGGAGCACCGCTCGCACTCGAGTGGCCGGCGCCAGCAACGTGACCGCCGTCGGGACGTTGTCGATTACGGCAAACAATACGGCCAACGTGGTGACGACCGGCAACGGCGCGGGCGGGGGCAATACCGCCATTGGCGCAGTGGTGGGCATTGCCGTCGTCGATACCACGACCGAGGCGTCCGTCGAGGGGAGCGCATCGCTCAACGCCGCGACGGTGAATATCGCGGCCAATTCGTCCACCGCTTCGACGACCACGGTCACTTCAACGGCCCAAGGCACGACCAACACCGTCACGCCGATTCCGCCTGGCGCGGCAACGCCCGCCGGCAATGTTTCCGTCGCGGCGGCCATGGCGCTCACGACGACGACCGCGGTGACTCGGGCGTATATCGCTACGGGAGGCGCGATCGCCTCGGCGGGCAACGTCAATGTCACGTCGACATCGTCGACCGTATCCGCCGCGACTGCCGACGGCACAGCGACGCAGAATCCAACCGGCGTAGGCGTCGGCCTGGCGATCAACATTGCGGATACGACGAACGAAGCATTTCTCGACGGCAGTTCCACGATCACGGCTGATGCGGTGAACGTCTCCGCGCAAAATGGCGTGCTGGATGACACATTTGCTTCCTTCGCCACGTCGGGCGTGGGCGCGCTCGACGTCGGCGTGGCGGGCTCGGTCGCAATTAACAACGCGAACTCGACGCACGCTGCACTCGTGCGAAGCGGCGCGAACGTCGCGTTGGGCGGTGCGGACCTTTCGCTCACAACCAACGCAGGCACTGCCGCCACGGCGCAGGCAACTCCCGATCTCACGGGCGTAGCGAGCCAGGACATCGGCATCGGCGCCTCCGTCGCCTTCAACAACGTGACCAGCAGCAGCCGAGCCCAAGTGGAAAACGGCGCACAAATTACCGGCGGCGGCGGTCTTGTGCTGGACGCAGCCGGCGATTTCACCACGAATACCAACGCAGTCGCCGGCGCTTCCGGCGACACCGCCGTCGCGCCGGCCGTCGCCATGGCGTTTACGGACAACCAAACCGTCGCGGAAATCGGCTCCGGTGCGGCGATTTCGCTGACCGGCGACGTAACCGTACAGGCGACACATACCGCGGCGCTCAACACCACCTCGCGCGGCGACGCGGCCGGCGCGGGCGTGGGCGTTGGACCTGCCGTGGCGCTGACGATCGGCAATGAGTCGGCGTTGGCAACCGTTTCACGCAGTGTGACCGCAGTCGGCGAAGCGACGATCCTCTCGACGGCAAACGTCGATAGCCCGACGCAGGCGCTGGCGACAGCGAAGGGTGCTGATCCGTCCGGACAGGACGCGAACACGTTGATCAATCAAATTCTCGCCTTCGCCGATCCGAATTTCGGCACGCCCAGCGCCGTGAATGTCCCGGCCGCGGCGACCGCCGATGGTTCCTTCGGCGTGGCGGCCGCCATCGCTGTCGACGTGACGACGACGGAATCGTTGGCGACGATCGGCAACGGCGCGACATTGAATGCGGCTCTCGTGCAAGTCGCGGCGGACAACAGCACCGATGCCGAGGCCGAAGCGACCGGCGCGACGGTCGATCTGACGAGTGGCGTGGCGGCCGCGGTGGCGATCAGCGCGCCAAGCTCGACGGCTCGGGCATTGGTCGATGGAACGGTCAACGCCGGCGAGTTATTGGTACGTTCCGGGACCGGCGGCGGAACACAGCGGTTTGACGTGCTGGCCGTCAGTGGGGCGGGCTCGACGAATGTCGGCGTGGCGGGCGCGCTGGCGTTGCACTTCCCAAGTGCGACGAGCGAGGCGCTCATGGGGCCGAATGCGAACGTAACGATTACCGGCGCTGGCAATGCGACGCTCACCGCGGGAGGCGATACGACGAACACGACGATCGCCACGTCGAAGGTCGTCGCGGATCCTGCCATCGGTGTCGGCGCTTCCGTCGCTGTGGCCTACTTAAATCATGCGACCCGCGCGGAAATGCAGAATGGCGCGCAGCTTACCGGCGCGCTGGATGTGACAATTAATGCAAGTGCTCAACACACCACCGCCACAGAAGGTGAAGCCGGCGCCGCGGGGGGCACGGCGGTCGCGCCCGCAGTGGCTGTGGGAATCTCCAGCAACGAGACGGTCGCGCGCCTCGGTTCGGGAGCATTGCTCTCGCTCACCGGCGGGCTGCAAGTGCTCGCCGGACACGTCGCAACGTCCAACGCCACCGCTAGCGGCGACGCCGCGGGGAATGGCGTGGCAGTCGGCGCAAGCGTGGCCGTAGTCGCCGGCGATGAAGACGCCACGGCGGGAATCGATCGCGACGTCAATGCCGCTGGTACGATTACCGTCTTCGCGCAATCCGACATTACGAGCGACAGCACGAGCGTCGCCGGCGCGAACGGTGCGCCCGGTGCGGGCAATCCGGCCGATCAAGAGATCGTCCGCCAACTCCAAGCGGCTGATCCCAACTCGGGGACGCCGGACGCCGTTGTTGTGCCGAACGTGGCCGACACAGTGAGCGATAGCGCGACTTCGAACGGCATCGGCATGGGGCAAGTTGGCGTGGCGGCGGCGATCAGCGTGAATGCGATCACCTCCACAGCTGACGCCAGCATTGCGGCCAATCGGAACGTCACAGCCACGACGCTGCAAGTCTCCGTGCGCGGCAACGTCGAGGCCGACATCGGCGCGGAAGCCGACGCTACGGCAGTGTTGAGCGCAACGGCCGTCGGCGCGGCGATCGCCGTCAATGCGCCGAACATCGACAACCTGGCGACGATCGGCGCGGGTGCGAATGTAGCCGGGCACGCAATTGAAGTTGTTACAACTTCCCCGACGCCGTTGCAATTTGACGCGCGGGCCTCAGCCGGCGCCGGCGCGGACACCGTCGGCGTCGCCGGGGCGATTGCCTTGAACGCGGCGTCGCACAGCGAGATCGCCTCGGTGGGCGCGAACGCCACGGTGACGGCGCAGGAAGACATCGTCGTCAACGCCGTCGACACGATTGTCGCGATGAACACCGTCGCCGGTGGCGCGGCGGTCGGCGACACGGCCGGCGTCGGCATCTCGATCGCACTAGCGGCATTGCAGAATCAGACCGAAGCCTTCCTCGGCGCGAATGCCCAGGCCGACGCGCCGGAGCACATGGAAGTGAAGGCCGCGTCGAACGAGGTGTTCGCCACGCGCGCGTCAGGCGGCGTCGATGCCGGCACCGTGGCTTTGGCGGGTTCGATCGTGCTGAATACGCTAGTTGGCGCCACGCGCGCTCATGTCGACGCAGGGGCGCAGCTCAATCAGTCTGTGCCGGGCGAGACGGGGCAAACCGTCGCGGTGCTGGCGACTAGCTCGACGACCGTGGTGAGCGGCTCGGGCGTCGCGGCCGATTCCGACATCGCCGGCATCGGCGCGGGGATCGACGCTGGCGGCCTCGTGAAAGAAACCATTGCCACGCTCGACGGCACGGTCGACGCGATCAGCAACATCTTTGTCACCGCCACGTCGAATGAAGATATTACGTCGCTCGTCGGCGCGAAGGCCATCGGCGACGCGGTGACCATCGCCGGGGCGGGCGGCATCTATCTGCTGAATGTCACCACGCGGGCCAATATCGCTGGCGGGGCGAACGTGCATGCCGAAGGGAGCGTGCAGGTCAGTGCCAACCAGCGAGAAGAGATCGACGTCTCCGCCGGGACGAACAACTCGGCCGACATCGCCAGTATCGGCGCGTCGCTGGCCGCGCCGATCGTCAACAAGGTCACCGAAGCGTTCGTCGCGCCGGGCGCGACCGTCATCGCCGACGGCCAAGGCGGTGGCGTGCTGGCCTTCAATGGCGATTTCGCGATCAGTTTCGCCGCCGACATCGGTAGCGCCGGCGAAGTGGAAGTGCCGGACGCGATCGGCGTGATTGCCGATGCCATGTCGTTCGTGTTCGACAATCCGATCCGCGACGTGCTCGACCCGATCGCCGTCAGCGCGCCGAGCGACGACTCCTCGCTGTCGCAGCAACGCGTGGCCACGCCGGTTACCGTGACCGTACGCGGTCTGGCGGTGAGCGCGGTCGCGCGCGACGACATCGAAACCATCGCCGTCGGCTTCGGCGCGGCCTTCGGCGTCACGCCGGAAATCTCCGCCGCCGGCAACGTAGCCACGGTGCGGACGTCGGCCTATATCGGCGCGAACGCGCAGATCAATCAGGATCAGACGAATGCCGCGGTCCTGCAACAAGTTCTCGTCACCGCCGGCACCGACTACTACAGCATGGGCATTACCGGCGTCGGCGCGGTGGCTTTGGGCGTGGCCGTGGGCGCGTCGGGCGGGATCGCGTTGACGGATATTCTCACCGAGGCGTACGTTGGCGCCAACGCCGCCGTTCACGCCGAACGCGACGTGCAAGTGCTGTCCCGGGCCCGGGAGGACGTGCTGCAAGTCGCGGCTGGCTTCGCGGCGACGTTGGTGTTCAGCGTCGCTGCCTCGGTACCGGTCGTGTCGCTCAACATGCGGACGTTTGCGTTCATCGATTCCGGCGCCACCGTGTATAGCGAAGGCAACGTGCTCGTCCTCGCGCGCGACGACACCGATACGGATACTGTAGCCGGCGCGGCGTCGGTGAGTTTGATCGGCGGCGTCGGTACTTCCGTCGGCGGGCATTTGATCGACAAGGACACGCGCGCCTGGATCGGCAACGGCGCGACCGTCGATGCCAAAGCCAATGCGTCCGTCGACTTGACGGTCTTTTCCGGCAGCGTGAACGCCGGCGGTTTTCCGACCGAGGTCATCCGTGGGCTGGCTGTGCAGGCAATCGCCACGGAAAGCACGCAATCGGTCGCCGCGGCTGGCGGCGCGGGCTTCGGCGTGGGCATCGCGGGTTCGCTCAACGCGCAGATCATCGAATCGCAAACCTCGGCATTCATCGATCAAAATGCCAACGTGAACACCGATCGTACCGACGTCGGCATTGCGCAAACGGTGAATGTCTCCGCCGTGAACGACGCGAAAGCCTTCGGCGTGGCGATCAACGTCAGTGGAGCACTCGTGGCGCTGGCCGGCGGCATCGACGTCGGCGTAATTCGCAACGACACGACCGCGTCGATCAATCCTGGCGCGGACGTGCATGCCAGCCTCGATATCGACGTGCATGGCCTCTCGCGCCGCGATACGGACAGCCTCGTCGGCGGCGTCGGCGTGGCGCTGATCGGCATCACCGGCAGCGTGTCGCTCTATTCCATCGGCGCGGTGCTCGATCCCGCTACCAAGGACTATCTCGATTCCATCAACGGCGTCGGCGATGTGCAGGGCTACATCGACGGGCAGATTTTCAACGTCGCCAACCAAGCCGGCAACGGTCTGGTGAATGTGCTGAATCGCTACGCACAGACGGTCGGCGGCAACCAGGCCGCCGCCACGGCGATTCAGAACGCCGCGCCGACGAGTGCTGTCAGCAATGCCATCAATGTCGCGGCCCCAAGCTTGGGCACGCGCGCGATTGTCGACGGCGCGACGCTCGACGCCGGCAACGACGTCAATGTACTCGCGCAGGAACGCACCGACGCCGTGACCGATACGTCGTTTACGTTTTCCTTCGGCAGCCCGTTGAGCCTGGCGATCGACGCGGGCATTCTCAACACGCACGACAACGCCGAGGCGATGATTCGCGGCAACGCAAACATTTTGGCGGAAGACGTGAACGTCCGCGGCACGAGCGATTCTTCGCCCGAGGTCGCCGCCACGATCGCGATCAACAACGCTGACAACACAACTCGCGCGGCCATCGAAGGCGGTACGATCACGGCCACGAAGGATGTCAGTGTGACTGCGACGGACAACGCCACGGTAACCTACACGGCACTCGGTCTCGGCTTCTCCGGCCTCCAAGCGCGTGTGGCGCTTAACAATATCGATAATACGATCGACGCCCACATCAGCGGTGCAGGCACGGTCGTCACCGCCACGAACGAAGTCGACGTCCATGCGGTCGATAACGCCGTGATCGAGACGACGGCGATCGCGGTCTCGATCGGCTCCGATCTGGGCATCGCGGCTTCGGTCGCCACGAACAAGGTCGAGAACGACATCACGGCTTTCATCGACGCCGCGACCGTGTCGTCGGTGAATACAACCGTCGACGTCGACGCCACCTCGAACGACGAACTGACCGTCATCACCGCCGGCGGCTTGTTCGCGCAGACCTTCGGGCTGGGCGGTTCGGTGTCAATTAATGAAGTCGCCAACGTGATTGACGCCCGCATCGGCGCAGGCGCGAACGTGACCGCGCCGGGCACGATTACCGTTACGGCGGACGAAAATGGCTCAATCACGGCGCTGGCTGGCGGCCTGTCGGTCTCGCCAAACGCCGGCATCGGCGCGGCCGTGACCACGAACGATATCAATAGCTCCGTCACGGCGAGGATCGAAAGCTCCACCGTCACGTCGGAAGCAAGCACCGTAACTGTGACCGCGACGACTGACACGCCGATTCTGGCCATCGCGATCGGCGGCGCAGGCGCGGGCACATTTGCCGCGGGCGGCTCCGTCGCGCTGAACGATATCAGCAATACGCTTGACGCTCATATCTCCGGGAACACCGCGAACGTCAGCGCACCGGGCGCGATTACCGTGAGCGCGACCGATAACGCCACGATCGAAGCGTTCGGCGGCGGGTTGGCCGGCGCGGGAACCGCAGCGATCGGCGCGGCGTTGGCCACGAACGACATCGGCAGCACGCTCACAGCGTTCATCACCGGCGCGACAGTCGATTCGAGCGCCGCCACCGTTTCGGTCACGGCGACGGCGAACGCGGATGTCACCGTGTTGACGATCGGCGGCGCGGGGGCCGGCGCCTTCGCGGCGGGCGGTTCCGTTTCACTGAATGACTTGCATAACACCATCGACGCGCATATCTCGGGCGGCAGCGCGAACGTCACCGCGCCGGGCGCGATTACCGTCTCCGCGGTGGACAACAGCAACATCGATGCGATCGGCGGCGGAGTGGCCGGGGCGGGCGGGGCGGCGTTTGGTGCGGCGGTCGGCACCAACGACATCGGCGGCACGCTGACGGCGTACATTGAAAACGCGACGGTCGAATCGGCGAACGCGGGCGTGTCGGTCACCGCCACGGAGAACGCCAATCTCTTCGTACTGACCGTCGGCGGCGCCGGCGCGGGCGGGTTCGCGGCCGGCGGTTCCGTTTCCTTCAACGACATTCACAACACGGTCGACGCGCATATTTCCGGCAATAGCGGGAACGTTA
>JAWXBP010000487.1 GCA_034440135.1 Planctomycetia bacterium | reverse complement strand
CTCTTGGCGGATTCTCAGGAACGCGTTCGCGTCGCCGAGCGCCGGCTCACGGAAATCGACAACGAACTCGTCTCGTTACGCGGCAAGCTTGTGGACGAAGCGGAGGTGACGCGCGCCCTGGCCGACTTCGACAAGTTGTGGGAGACCCTAGCGCCGCGGGAGCAGTCCCGTGTGCTGGAACTGCTCGTCGAACGGGTTGACTACGATGGCGAGCATGGCCGTATCTCGCTGACGTTCCACCCCGCCGGTATCAAGTCGCTGACCCATGAACTCGCCAGCCACCAGGAGGACGCCGCATGAACTGCCGCCTTACCGTCACCCGTGAATTTCACGTGAGTCGTCGGCGTTGTGGCCAGAAGCAGCTCCGCAACGGTTCCGCAGAAGAGACGCCAGGCGGCCGAATCCCGCGCATCGCCCGGTTGATGGCGCTGGCGATCCGTTGCGAGAAGCTGATTCGTGACGGCGTCGTGGCGGACCAGTCGGAACTAGCCCGTTTCGGCCACATCACCACTGCCCGCATGACGCAAATCATGGCGCTCTTAAATCTGGCCCCCGACCTTCAGGAACAGATTCTGCACTTACCACGAACCGACCACGGCCGCGATCCCGTCAAGGAGACCGACGTTCGCCCGATCGCCACCACGCTCGATTGGCGGAAGCAGCGGCGCATGTGGGCCATGCTTCAGCAGAGACGTCGTGAGGACGAAGCCAGTTCGCGGTAGGTTGTCTCCGCCACGCGAACGCAACGAGGTTGCTAATAAGCAAGGGTCTTCTAAACCGAGAGCGCGAGAGTTCGCGAGCCATTTCTCGGCGGGACGGAGCGAACCCTCGCCTACAACGCTCCCCGCGAGAAAACCGAGAGCGCCGAGTCATCGCCGCCGTCGTCGCAAACTCTTTCGCAGACTACGGATAACTCGCGACCTACGTTAGCCCCGCTTCGCGTCCCGAGAGCTAACCTCCGTGTCGCACTGAGTTCGCAAGAGTTAATGAGTACGCCCGACAGGATTCGAACCTGTAACCCTCGGTTCCGAAGACCGATGCGCTATCCAGTTGCGCCACGGGCGCAAATGCCTTGTTTTAGGCACTTGTTTGCCACTTTCCGCCGAGTTGCTATCATGCTAGCGACACCCGTTGCGACACCCGGCGAAGGAAACTGGCATGAGCAATCATACCAAATCGGCGAAGCCTGCCAAACCGCATCCCGACTACCCGTTGTTCCCACACGGGAACGGGCAGTGGGCGAAAAAAGTACGAGGCAAGCTTTGCTTCTTTGGCGTCTGGCGTGACGCCGACGCCGCGTTGTCCCTCTGGAACAAGCAGAAGGATTATCTTCTGGAGGGACGGCGGCCGCCCGCCAACCTCGACGGCGCTACGGTCCGCGATCTAGCGAATCGGTTCTTGTCTGCCAAGCAACGACTGGTCGACACCGGCGAATTGACGCATCGCAGCTTTGTCGACTATTTCGCCACCTGCGGCGCAGTGTTGTCGTTTGTCGGCAAAAGCCGACTACTGGACGACATCCAACCGGAAGACTTTGAAAAGCTACGCGAGCACCTGGCCAAAGGTCGCGGCCCCGTCAGCTTGGGAAACAACATCCAGCGCGTGCGATCGCTGTTCAAATACGCCTTTGAGAATCGGTTGGTCGATCGACCGATGTTGTTCGGCAGCGAATTTAAGAAGCCTAGCCGCAAGGCGATTCGACAGCAGCGTGCCAAGCGCGGCGTGATGATGTTTGAGGCGCACGAGATTCAACGAATGCTCAAGACGGCGTCACCGCACCTGGAAGCCATGATCCTGCTTGGCGTGAATGCCGGACTCGGCAATTCGGATATCGGGAACCTGCCGCTTTCGGCGTTGGACCTGACCACCGGCTGGTTGACGTTCCCCCGACCTAAGACTGGCATCGAGCGTCGCGTACCACTATGGGCGGAGACGGTCAGTGCGATTCGCGAATCATTGGAGCATCGGCCGGAACCCAAGGTGGCGGAAGTCAAGGAACTGGTATTCGTCACGAAACGCGGACAAAGTTGGTTCCGCGTGAAGCCGGGCAATCCGCTTTCGCAGGAATTCAAGAAGCTACTCGACGAACTCGGGCTGTATCGACCCGGCAGAAACTTCTACGCGCTGCGCCACGTGGCCGAAACGATCGGCGGCGAGCCCAGGGACCAAGTCGCGGTGAACGCGATCATGGGGCACGTCGATAGCACGATGGCGGGGCATTACCGCGAGCGCATCAGCGACGAACGCTTACGCGCCGTGACGGATCACGTTCGCGAGTGGCTGTTCGGTAAGTCGACGAAGAAGGCGAAATAAGTATAATTACGACCGGTTAGGTGTTGGAAAAGGCATTAGGACACTGCCTGCAAACGCTTTTGCCCATGAAAATGAGGGCCACCGCATGCCTCAGGATTTGATGGAGACAGAGCAAGCACTAACAGAACTTGCGACCGCCTATCAGTTTTCACTAACCGTTTTTCGGCGGCACATGTATTTGTGCCCCGGTGAGTTTGACGAGGAAGGAATGAAGGAGTTGACCGACGCTTTGCGAAGGTGGGCACAGGCGCAGGAATTCACCGTAAAAGATGCTCAAAAAAGGTTGCTTCGAACTGGTATCGAAGTGCCAGACCGATGGCTCTTGAACGCAGTTCCGACAATCAGATTTGGCGAAGGGAAATCACCTCATGGGCATGAGTCGACTCGATGGTGCTTTGTGCAGGGCGTGGATGTGCATTCGTTGAACACTGCGGTGCGCGAGCTTCGTCAAAGTGCCACGCGAGTTTCAGCTGGCGCCACGTTACCGCCCGCCTTGACCTCACCGACTTCAAACAACCTGGCGCCGGTGGCGCGATTGTTCGGCTGGCCCTCGATATTGGATGCCGTCAAGCAGCCGAACGAGAACAAGGAATTGGTCCGAAAGCTGAACAGCGAGTTCGAAGGCCCAATAAAATTGGGCGGCCGCGGCAGTAGACCTTCGGTGGTCAAGCAAGGCTTAGTTCAATGGTGGAATACGTTGGAGTCTAGGATGGCCGAGCTCGACGCCAAGAAGCAAAACAAAGGCGCGACTCTCTCAGCCCAGTATAAGCATGGGCGTGACGGGGAGGTGATGGCTCCCGAAATCCGAGGCTCGGTAAAAAAGGGACGTCGGAAGCGGTGAGCTTACCGTTTCAATTCGGAAAAATGCCAAAAGTTCAATAAAGGTCTGGAAAGGTCCTTTGAATTCGCGCAATTGCGTTGATCCCCATGAGTTTATGGGGAGAAACACAATATGTTGCTTTTGGGGATCGAGATCGACAAGCGGCTTTCTTGGCCGTTGGGGCGTTCCGAGCGGCTGGCCAAGCGCCGGAAGCTCCCTCACGTTGTCTTGCCAGACGGCAGCGTCCGCTTCGATTGGCACGTCGTTGAGGCGACGTTGCGTCAGGTACCCGCTGCGACCTCCACAGAGCATGGGGCCGCGCCGTGCAACTGACCAAGCGCAAGTTCACACCGCCGGAAGTCGCCAGGTTGTTTGGCGTGGAGCCGGGCAAGATTATCGCTTGGATCCGCACCGGTGAACTCCGAGCCATCAACGGGGCCACTAAGCGGGGGCAGCGCCCCCGTTATTTGATCGATGTCGCGGACATTGAAGCGTTTGAGCGATCTCGCCAAGTCATTCCGGTTCCGGCCGCTTCTCCTCGCCGGAAACGCTCGACCGAAAACGTCGTTGAGTTTTTCAAATAGGCCTGGGCGTATTCGAGCACTCCGCCCAAAGGCCGGAGTGAGCCCCTTGGTAGGCGAAGCATCATGAAGTCAACCCGTTCTGCCGAACGGCCCCCCGTCGTCGCGGTGCCGTCGGTCGCGAACACGACGGAACTCAATTATGGGTCTACCCCAAAAAGCGCCCGAGGCGGTCGAAGGTAAGCATCTCCAGTCTCTGCGACACCATCCTGGAGCTGGTCGAGGCGGAACGGCCGATGACCGTGCGCCAAATTTACTACCAACTGGTTACGAGAGGCACCATTGCCAAGACGGAGGCCGAGTACAAAACGACGGTCTATAGGCTGCTGGCGGAGATGCGGCGCCGCGGCCAAATGCCGTATCACTGGATCGCTGACAACACCCGCTGGCAGCGAAAGCCTCGCACCTATTCGTCCATGCAGGAAATGCTCCGCATCACGCAGCAAACCTACCGACGCGCTATCTGGGACAGCCAAGAAGTGGATGTGGAAGTCTGGCTGGAGAAGGACGCATTGGCCGGCGTACTGCTAGACGTGACGGTCGAGTGGGACGTTCCCCTGATGGTCACGCGCGGCTATCCATCGCTCACTTTCTTGCATTCTTCGGCGGAGAGCATGGCCGAACACAAGCCAACCTATATCTACTACTTCGGTGATCAAGATCCGAGCGGAGTCGACATTCCGCGAAAGGTGGAACGCGACCTGAGCGCCTTCGCGCCGGCCGCGGAGATTCATTTCGAGCGTGAAGCCGTCACCGAGCAACAGATCGATGAATTCGACCTGCCGACCAGGCCAACCAAGACGAGTGGCAGCCGCTCAAAGTCGTTCGTCGGCGAGTCAGTCGAAGTCGATGCTATTCTGCCGAGGGAACCGCGGAACATCGTTCATAGCTGCATCGTGGAGCATATCGACAATCGCGCCTTGACGCAGCTTCGCCACGTAGAGGCCGCCGAGCGGCAAACGCTCGATTCAATGATTGCGGGATTGGAGGTCGCCGAATGAGCACCTACGATGAATTCGACCAAGAATTCTACCCCTACGCAGAACTGCCACCTCAGCAAAGTCATGATCTGGTTCGCCTTGCAGACCATCCCGAGCGTCTTCACCAGATGTTGCGCGACGTTGCCGAGTATGTCGAGAAATACGGCGGCGGCGAAGAGGTGCGTGCGCAAGCGGGATATGCGATGCGCATGCCGGTTGAATTGTTGGAAGAACTCTTGGACTACTATCGCCAGATCCGCATTCAACAGCTGCTCCAGGACGTCAAGCAATATAAGCGGCTGATGTACAACGCCCAAACGGAGCTGCGCACGTACCTGGACCTGCGGGGGCCGGCAGAAGAAGGAGGCCACGAATGACGCCCCTAAACGGAAACGCGACGCTTGTCGCCACGCCAGAGTGGCTCAAGGTTAATGGCGATGGCCTTCCCGCTGAATTGAAGAGCCTCAAACAGTGGGTGGCGTGGGAAGCGCGCCCAGGCAATGCCGGCGCAAAGCCTCGCAAAGTGCCTGTGGATCCCGTCAATCGCCGAAATGCAAGTTGTGACGACCCCAATAGCTGGAATCGCTTCGTGCATTGCTGGCAATCATACCTGGAGCGGTTCCCGGGGCTGGCCGGAATCGGTTTTCAGTTTTCCGCTGATGACGCGTACGCTGGCATCGACCTCGACAAGTGCCGCGACGCTGCAACGGGCGAATTGCACCCGACGGCGCAACGCGTCCTGGCTGCTATCCCGAGCTATGCCGAGGTGTCTCCATCCGGCACCGGCGTGAAGTTGATCGTCAAAGGCAAACTGCCCGAGGGCATCAAGCACAAGGCCGCGGTGGATGGAATCGAAATTGAAACCTACGATCAGGGGCGATACTTCGCCTTGACAGGCCACGTCGTTGACGCCGAGCACGCCGAGATTATCGAAGCTCAGCAGGCACTCGACGCGATCGTTCAACAGATTCAGAACGCGCATGGTGCGAAAGCGCCGTCACAACAAGCAAAA
The DNA here is from genome assembly GCA_034440135.1 of Planctomycetia bacterium. Lineage (NCBI taxonomy): Bacteria > Pseudomonadati > Planctomycetota > Planctomycetia > Planctomycetia bacterium. Next base: position 1,889 of record JAWXBP010000487.1, on the reverse strand, counting down.
ACTCCCGGCACGGGGAGTGATGACCGCTTTCGCCAGGCCATGAAGCGTGCAATCAGCATCAAGGTGATGGAGGAAAACGACGGATCGCGGCGGTTGCTGAAGGTCTGTTGCATCGCAGTGGAGTTGGACTTGAGCGACAGCGAGGCGACGCGACTCGTGGGCGAAATCCATCGACTGGCCCCATTCCCGGCTGAGTTCAAAGAGGCTGAAGTCATGAAACGATTGCGCGCAGCCGAGACGAAGACGAAGCGAGGAAAGAGCTTGGGGGACCAGTTTGCGCAGCCTGCCGGGGAGCCGTGCACGGTAACAGACGGTCGCCCCCAAATCATTGTCACGACCGAAGAGCACGTAGCTACTGAGCGTGCCGTTGCGGCCTTGGGAAACGCAACAGAGGTCTATCAGCGCGGTGGAACCCTTGTACATGTGGTTCGTGACGACTGTCTTCCGAGTTTTCTGAGCCGCCCCAAAGACTCACCGCGAATTGTTTCGCTGCCGTTGCCGCGGTTGCGTGAGATTCTTTCTCGCGAGGCCGCTTGGTTTACCTACAACCGCAAAGGTGAGATGAAGCCGAGCCGCGTTGATGGAGAGTGCGTCAAACAAGCGGCTGCTCGTGGATCATGGCCCGGCATTCGTCGGTTGGAAGGCATTACTGAAGCGCCGATGCTTCGGCCAGACGGAAGCGTCGTCACCGCGCCAGGCTACGATCGGGCGACTGGGTTGCTTTTTGTCCCAAACCTGGCCATGCCCTTGATCAAGCCAGAACCTAGCCGTGACGACGCACAGGCCGCTGCGCAAGAGCTGTTGGATGTGGTGTGCGACTTTCATTTTGCCAGTGAAGCACACAAATCCGGCTGGCTCGCCAGCGTCTTGACGCCGTTTGCGCGCCACGCGTTTGAGGGTTGCGTACCGCTGTTCATGATCGACAAGAATGTGCGAGGTGCCGGCGGGGGGCTGTTGGCGAATACGATCGGCATCATCACTACTGGTCGCGACATGGCCGCTATGCCCGCCGCCACAGACGACTCGGAATGGAGAAAAAGAATCACCTCGATCGCTGTTGAAGCTCTGCCAATGGTATTGATCGACAATATTGCGGGGCGATTTGGCTGGCCCAGTCTCGATGCCGCGCTCACCAGCACGATTTGGTCGGACCGGTTGCTGAAGGAAAACAAGAACGCTAAAGCTCGGCTGCAGACGATTTGGTATGCCACCGCCAATAACGTCGCCCTTCAGGCGGATACAGCTCGCCGGTGCCTGCATATCCGCATTGAGACAGACTTAGAACGACCCGAGCAGCGTACCGACTTTGTCCATGCGGACTTAAAGGCCCACGTGCGCCGGATTCGAGGCGATTTAGTACGAGCAGCGCTCACCATCCTGCGGGCCTACTTCGTCGCTGGCTGCCCGGAAATGCAATTGGTTGAGTGGGGATCCTTCGAGCAGTGGTCAAGGCTGATCCGTGGGGCAATCACTTGGCTTGGATTGGCGGACCCCGGCACCACCCGATTGGAGTTGGCGAAGCAGTCAGACGTCGAGGCGAACGCCGCCGCAAACTTGATTCATGCATGGCTGCGCGCCTATGCCAGCGCCTCGAAATCGACTGCCGAGGTACTGCACAACGTGCATCAATCGGAGGACGCTGAGTTCCGTGAACTGCGGGATGCGCTCTGCGAATTCATGCGTTGCAAGGCCGATGACCTGCCCACGGCAACCTCGTTCAGCATGAAGTTACACCATATGCGGCAACGAGTTATCGACGGTTGCCGCTTCGAGTCCGAGAATGACTCGACTATTGACCCCTGCGCTGCCAATGTCCGCCGTCACAACTTTAGCTCGGCGGCTTGGAAGAAGGAGCGTTTGAGGGGTTGATCGTGGTATTGCTGGCGGAG
>JAWXBP010000486.1 GCA_034440135.1 Planctomycetia bacterium | reverse complement strand
CCCGCCGCTTTTTCCGCCTTGCAAATCCTGTCCCGCCCGCTACATTGGACGCTCAAGTTTTTGTTGATCCATCGTGTGGAAAGAGTCGAACGAGGTCGGGAAGCACTGACAGTGGGCCTCTCACGAGGGGCGGCTGGCGGGGTTCGCGTCGAGAGGAAAAATCGCGGTCGCACATGATTACCAAAGAGCGAAAACAGGAAGTCATCGGGGGCTACAAGCGCGGCGATAATGACACCGGCTCCCCGGAGATTCAAATCGCCATTCTGACGACCAGGATCGGTGAATTGACCGGTCACCTGAAGTCGCACAGCAAGGACTACGCCAGCCGGCGCGGTCTCTTGATGATGGTCAGTCGGCGACGCCGGTTGCTGGATTACCTGAAGCGGGTGAGTCCAGAGCGCTACTTGGAAATCATTCGTCGCTTGGAAATTCGCAAGTAGTCGTTTCCACTAGCTGTCCGCTCTCGGAGCGGATTCTCTTGAGCTGCAGCCCCGCTGCTGATTCTTTCGGGGGGCGTCTGGGGCGGCTAGTCCGCCCAGGCCTGGGTGCGCTTAGGTTGATCGCCGCGGGGCGTTGCTCCGCGCGCAATCCACCGCGCAACTTCTGTCGGTCGCCAAGCCGGATGCGCCCAGGGGCGTGTTTCCGGCGACAACCGCTCGCGCGTCGGCTCGCAGGCCAAGAGAGTAGGAGATGACCTTGAGAGTACGTGTTGAAAAGCAAATCGGCGATAACATCCTGTCGATCGAGACCGGGTACTTTGCCAAGCAGGCGGCCGGAAGCTGCCTCGTCCAGTATGGCGAAACCGTGGTGATCTGCGCCTCGGCGACCGGCCCGGCTCGGCCCGGCATCGATTTCTTCCCGCTCACTTGCGATTACCGCGAGCGCGCCGCGGCGGCCGGCAAATTCCCCGGCGGCTTCCTGAAGCGCGAAGGGCGTCCGACGATGAAGGAGACGCTCACGTCGCGCCTCATCGACCGCCCGATCCGTCCGCTGTTCCCGGAGTGGTTCCACGACGAAGTGCAGGTGCAGGCCAACGTCCTGTCCAGCGATCGGCAGAACGATCCGGACGTCTTGGCGATGATCGGCGCCGCGGCCTGCCTGGGCTTGTCGCCGATGCCGTTCGAAGGCCCGCTCGCCGCCGTCCGCTTGGGACACATCAACGGGCAATTCGTGGTTTTCCCGACGCAGGACCAGTTGGAAGAGAGCGACCTCGACCTGATCGTCTCGGGCAGTCGCGATGCGATCCTGATGATCGAAGGTTTCGCCCGCGAGATGCCGGAAGACCGGATGCTCGAAGCACTCGAAGAAGCGCATCGCCACATCCGCTCGATCTGCGACTTGCAGGAAGAGTTGATCGCCAAGGCGAACGTCGAAAAGAAACAGTACGTCATCCCCGCGCCGGACGGCGTGTACGATCGCGTCCGCGGCCGGTTCTACGATGAACTCAAGGGCGCCAAGCAAACCCAGGGCAAGCAAGCCCGGGCCGATGCGGTGTCCGCGCTCAAGCAAAAGGCGATGGCGGAGTTGATCCCCGACGCCGCGGCGGCCGACGCCCTGTGCCCGGAAGCCTGCTCCCGCGCTTGGAGCAAGCTGGTAGAGCAGGTCATTCGCGACTTGATCCTGGGCGGGACGCGCGCGGACGGCCGCGACAACAAATCGCTCCGCGCCATCGAGTGCGCGGTCGATCTGCTGCCCCGCGTGCATGGCTCCGCCATGTTCCAGCGCGGTGAGACGCAGGCCCTCATCACGGTCGTGCTCGGCACGAATCGCGACGAGCAACGCGTCGACGGGCTGATCGAGGAATACTCGAAGAAGTTCATGCTCGATTACTACTTCCCGTCGTACTCGGTCGGCGAAGTCCGCCCGATTCGCGGCCCGGGTCGTCGCGAGATCGGCCACGGGGCGCTCGCCGAGCGCAGCGTGAAGCCGGTGTTGCCGGATCCGGATGAGTTCCCGTACACGATCCGCGTGATCTCCGACATCATGGAATCGAACGGTTCCAGCTCGATGGCCTCGGTCTGCGGCGCCACGCTCGGCCTGATGGCGGCTGGCGTGCCGATCAGCAATCCGGTGGCGGGCATCTCCGTCGGCCTGGTCAAGGAAAGCGACTCCAAGTGGACGTTGCTGACCGACATCATCGGCGACGAAGATCATTACGGCGACATGGATTTCAAGATCGCCGGCACGCAAAACGGCATCACGGGCATCCAGCTCGACCTGAAGATCAACGGCATCAGCGCCGAAATCATCCGCGGCACGCTCGCGCAATCGCGGGAAGCCCGGATCGAAATCCTCCGCAAGATGTTGACGACGATTGCCCGGCCGAAAGAGGAAATCTCGCCGTGGGCCCCGCGCCTGCTGCGCACGAAGATTCACCCGGACAAGATCGGCTTGCTGATCGGCCCGGGCGGCAAGACGATCCGCGCCATTCAGGAAATGACCGGCGCGGTGATTGAAGTCGAGGACGACGGCACGGTGACCGTGGCCAGCAGCGACGCCAGCGGCGCTCAAGCGGCGCTCGAGCGGATCGAGGCGATGACGGCCAGCGTGCAAGTCGGCAAGATCTACAAAGGACGCGTGACGAGCATCAAGGACTTCGGCGCGTTCATCGAGATCGTCCCCGGCAAAGACGGCCTCTGCCACATCAGCGAACTCTCGGAAGACTACGTCAGCAGCGTCGGCGAATTCTGCCGCGTGGGCGACATCTTGCCGGTGAAAGTCATCCTGGTCGACGAACAAGACCGGGTGAAACTGAGCCACAAAGCGGCGGTGCGCGAAATGGCGCAGCCGGCGAATTAGGTTTTGCTGGATGCGTGTTGATAGATAAAACTGAACGCCCCTCGCTTTGCGAGGGGCGTTTTTATTGCGGTCTTAGGAATGACGGAACTCACGATTGGACTTGAATCGCTAGCTCGATTGCAACTCAACAAGGCATAGTCTACCAAACAGTCACCGCTAGGGACTTAACTTAGGCCATCAGCCGTGAACCTCTTCACATGACTGGCGTCCAGGACATTGGGAGGCGTTATGGATTTCGACCCGGAAGAAGTATTCTCGAAGTTCGAACAAATGCAATCGACGCAACGGGTCGGACTTCTATTTCGTGAGACGCTTGCGCTGCGTGATTTCGCACGCAAGAAACTATGCCCATTTGTCGCAACGAGTTTTCGTCCGCCATTTGAAGAGGGGCTTGAACTCGCGGTTCTACTGCTTCTTGAACGTGTAGCATTGTGGACCGATACGCTCGCAGCGCTAGACAATGCAGCACACTTCCAAGCCGTGGCCGCCGGGCAGCGATGTCTTTTCGAGTTGCTCGTCGATCTAAAGCTTCTCTTGAATCAGCCGGAATTGGTTGCATTGTTCCACGAGTTTACCTTTGTGGAGCGATACTACGTGACCAAGCAGCAAGCGAGCGTGGTGGGGGCAAGCGAAACTAAGTCGTCAAAAACGACGATGGAAGCGACCTTTCTTACTGATCCGGCCAACATCGCCAGATACCAAAAATCGCGACAGCACTTGTGGCGCAAGGAATCGGCAACAAGTCGAGTGATGCATTGGTCGGGCATTGTGCTGTCGAAAGTTGTCAAATCGTTGGGTGGCGACATCGAGCGCCGCTATGTGGAGAAATACCCGTATGCTTGTTGGCTAGAGCGCATCAAGGCTAAGTATAGCGGTAGCCGCAGTGGCGGAGGTAGTTACGGCATTCGGTGGCGGTGAATTGATGGAGGAGTTCGCCGCAGGCTT
>JAWXBP010000485.1 GCA_034440135.1 Planctomycetia bacterium | reverse complement strand
GTTCCCACCCCTACTTTATTTCCACTCTCCTTTACTCCTCCTCCCCCACCATGTTCATCGCCCAAGTTACCGGCAGCGTGGTCGCGACGCAGAAATCGGCGTCGATGACGGGTCACAAGCTGTTGCTTGTCGAGCCGTATCGCGTCGACGCCGAGTCGCGCACCAAACTGGTCACGACGGGCCGCACGTTCGTCGCCGTCGACGCGCTCGGCGCCGGCACGGGCGAGTTCGTGCTGATCTGCCAAGGGTCGAGCGCCCGGCTGACGCCGGAAACGAAGAACCTCCCCGTCGACTGCGTGGTGATCGGCATCGTCGATTCCGCGCACGTCGGCCAGAAATGCGTGTACAGCAAAGACGGCGGATAAGTGATATCCGTCTGTAGCCGGCCTCTATGAGGCCGGTGGAGGGGACGTCGAAAACAAACCGAACGTAGTTCAAGCAATCATCGCCCGTGCGGCCGAGGTCACAGACCTCGGCTACATAAGAACTGAAACCACGAATACACGCTCCCATGCAAGCTAACGAAACACTGATTCGGAACGTCGTCGAGCAGGTCCTGGCCCGGTTGGGGACGACGGCGCACGTGGCGCCGAAAGGCCATACCGGTCGCCGCGGCATCTTCACTTGCCCGAACGAGGCGATCGAAGCTGCCAACGAGGCCTTCGAGCAACTTTCCACGCGCTCGATCGCCGATCGCAAGCGGATCATCGATCACATTCGCCGCATTTCCATCGAGCAATGCGTTGAGCTCGGCACGATGGAGATGCACGAGACGAAGATTGGCCGGCTGGTGCATAAGATCGAGAAGCTCAAGACGCTCGGCGAGCGCACGCCCGGCGTCGAGTTTCTGCGCAGCGAAGTCTTCAGCGGCGATCATGGACTGGCCGTCATCGAACACGCCCCGTTCGGCGTGATCGGCGCGATCACCCCGGTGACGCACTCGCTGCCGACCATCACGGGCAACGCGGTCAGCATGATCGCGGGCGGCAACACGCTGGTCGTGAACCCGCACCCGAGCGGCAAGAAAGTCGCCGTCGAAGGCGTGCGGCGATTCAATGAAGCGATTTTCCGCGATCTGGGCATCGACAACCTGATCTGCGTGATCGCCGAGCCGACACTGGAAAGCGCGAACGCGATCTTCAAAAGCCGCGGCATCGCCGTGATCTGCGTGACGGGCGGCCCGGCCGTCGCCCGCGCAGCCTTGAACTCCGGCAAGCGAGCCATTGTCGCAGGCCCCGGCAATCCGCCGGTCGTCGTGGACGAAACCGCCGATCTCGATCGCGCGGCCCGTTCGATCATTCAAGGCGCCTCATACGACAACAATCTACTGTGCATCGCGGAAAAGGAAGTCTTCGCCGTCAGTTCGATCTTCGACGCCTTGCTGCAGGCCATGGAACGAGCCGGCGCAGCGCGATTGAACTCGAACGAAGTCGACGCCCTGACCCGCGTGGCGATCACGACCACCGGCGAAGGCGAACACAAACACGACGTCCCGCACAAGGATTTCCTCGGCCAGGACGCAGCCGTGCTGGCTCGTGGGATCGGCAAATCGGTGTCCGAATCGACGGAGTTGCTGTTCGGGGAAACGAGCGAATCGAATCCGTTTGTGCCCGTGGAACAGATGATGCCGTTCGTGCCGTTCGTCCGTGTCCGCGACGTGGACGAAGCGATTGCGAAGGCCAAGTACTACGAACACGGCTTTCGCCACACGGCGATCATCCACAGCAAAAACGTCTCGAACATGACCAAGATGGGCCGCGCGATGGACACCACGCTGTTCGTCAAAAACGGCCCCTGCATGGCTTCGCTCGGCCTCGGCGGCGAAGGCTACTTGTCTTTCTCCATCGCCACGCCCACCGGCGAAGGAGTCACCACGCCACTGACGTTCACAAGAGAGCGCCGCTGCTCCATGATCGACGAGCTGCGCATCGTCGGGAAGTAGCAGCGCAGAGATACGTCACTGAAAACTGAACACTGAAAACTTCAAACTAAAAATGCAACTCGGCCGTGTCATCGGAACTGCCACCGCGACGGTCAAGCATCCAACCCTTTCGGGCTGGAAGCTGCTGGTCGTGCAGTTACTGATGGCGGACGGGAAATCGTCGGACGGCGAGCCGGTGCTGGCGATTGACAGCATGGGCGCCGGCGGCGGTGACAAAGTGATCCTCACCAGCGACGGCAAGGGGACGCGAGCATTGATGAAGAGCGACAACACGCCGGTGCGTTGGAGCGTGATGGGCATTGCGGACTGAGCAAGCAACGATGTGCAAGTTCCTGGAGTACGACGTCATTGAACTGACTTCATCACTATCGGGAGCGGACATTCCAATTGGCGCACACGGGACGGTACTGATAGTGCATCCGGGGAATCCTGCCGCATACGTCATTGAATTCGTCAGCGACGACGGCAGCACATTGGGGGTAGAAACGATTGACGAAGACAAACTGCGACTTGTGATTCGACCGGCTAATACTTGAAGTTCTAGGCTTGGTAGTAGGGACCATGAACCGTGGCCGAAGTGACAGCCGAACAGATCGAACGCCTGGTGCGCGAAGTGCTCGCGCAACTGGCGCCGGCTGCTGCGCTGCCATCCGCGGCTGCGCCACGGTCCACGATGGAGCTTTGGCTGGAACAGCCGGTCGTCTCGCTCAGAGACATCGAACGCCGGCTAAATGGCGTACAAGCGGTGGTCGTCTCGCCGCGCACGATCATCACGCCGGCCGCAATCGACTTTCTGCGCGAGCGGCGCATCGCAATTCGCCGCACAACGACGCAACCAATCAAGCCGGCCGCTACAGGTACGACGCTGTTGCTCGGCGTGGCGGAGACCAAGTTCGAACCGGCGATGTTGATCGATTATATCGCACGCCGGGGAGTAGGCATCGAGCAGATCGCCCGAACCGGATTGAAGACCGTGGTCGGGGAACTGGCGGACGAAGTTGCCAAGGGCGGCCGTCGCGCTTGGTTGTTGACCGAATCGACGCACCAGGCCGTCTGCCTCGCCAACCGGACACCCGGCGTCTGGGCAGCGCCGGCCAACCACCGCGGCGAACTACAATCCGCCCAGCAAGCGATCCCAGTCAACTTCCTGATCACGTCGCCCCAGCAGGTTAACTGGCTGCAACTCGCTCAACTCGCCCAAGATTTCGCCAACAGAACCAAATAACTCAGAATCATGCGTATCGCCCAAGTCATCGGCAACGTCACCCTCAGCCGCGTGCATCCGAGTTTGCACGGCGGACGATTCCGTTTGGCGACGCCATTGACGCTCGGCGACCTGCGCTCGCGCGAACCGTCGGAGAATGAAGCCATTGTGATCTACGACGAACTGAACGCCGGCAGCGGCCAATGGATCGCCGTCAGCGAAGGCGGCGAAGCGGCGCAGCCATTCTATCCCGAGGAAAAACCGCTGGACGCCTATAACGCTGCCATCATCGACCAACTGACGTTGGAATGACGAAGTTCTAAATCTGAATGTCGAATCAAATTCGAATGACTAAATGACGAATGGAAACATTCATCTACAGCGCCACGACATTTAGACATTCGAACATGCAGATTTGATTCGTCATTCAGATTTAGGAATTAGAAATTCAACAACACACTCCCGTACCTACCGCCAAACTCGTTATCCCATGAACGTCTTCCGTCTCAAACAAGACATCTGTGAAATCGGCCAGCGGATCTACAACCGTGGATTCGCCGCCGCCAATGACGGCAACATCTCGATTCGCATCAGCGATACCGAGGTGCTTTGCTCGCCGACCATGATTTCCAAGGGCTTTATGAAGCCCGAGGATATCTGCCTGATCGACATGGACGGTAAGCAACTCGCCGGGCATCGCAAGCGCTCTAGCGAAGCGCTCTTGCATCTGGCCATTATGAAGGCCCGGCCCGAAGTGAAAAGTGTGGTGCATTGCCATCCGCCCCATGCCACGGCGTTCGCCATTGCCCGGGAGCCGATCCCGCAATGCGTGCTGCCGGAAGTGGAAGTCTTCCTCGGCGACGTGCCGATCACGCAATACGAGACGCCTGGCTCGCAGTCTTTCGCCGACACGATTTTGCCGTTCGTCCACAAGTCCAACGTGATCATCCTCGCCAACCACGGCACGGTGAGCTTCGGCGAAACGGTCGAACGCGCGTACTGGTGGACCGAAATCCTCGACGCCTATTGCCGAATGTTGATGTTGGCCCGCGACCTGGGCCGCGTGCAGTATCTGGGGCACGAGAAGACCAAGGAACTGCTCGACCTCAAGACGAAGTGGGGCTTCACCGACGCACGCCTGCAGCCCGGCATGGAAAACTGCGACATCTGCGCCAACGACGTCTTCCGCGACAGCTGGGCGAAAGCCGGAGTCGAACGCAAAGCCTTCGACGCCCCGCCCCCAGCACCGACCGCGGCGCCCGCGACATCGAACGATCAAGAAGCCCTGATCCAAGCGATCACGGAACGCGTTTTAGCGGCGCTGCAATCCAAGTAACGCGAGCCGATCACAAATCGCCGCGCCCAAATACTGAAAACTGAACACTGAAAACTTCAAACTAATATGAAAGTCAGCATCATCGGCGGCGCCGGTCTCGTCGGCTCCTGCACCGGCTTTGCCTTGCAGACCGGTCAGGTCGTTCGCGAGATCGCCATGTTGGACGTCAACGCCGACGGCGCGGCCGGTCAGGCGCTCGATCTGTTGCACGGCGCCACCCTGATGGCCGACCAGGTCATCACCGGGGGCGGCTATGAGCACATCCCCACGAGCGACGTAATCTGCATCACCGCCGGCCTGCGCCGCAAGCCGGACGAGAGCCGGCTCGACTTGATCAATCGCAACGTCGATTTGTTCCTGGGCATTCTGGACGGCATCACCAAGGCCGGTTATCGCCAGGACGCCGTGGTGGTCGTCGTATCGAACCCCGTCGACGTGCTCACGTACCTCGCCGCCAAAAAGCTGAAGCTGCCCGCCAAGCAGGTCATCGGCCTCGGGACGCAGTTGGACACGATTCGCTTCCGCAGCTTGATCGCGCAGAAACTCGGCGCGGCGCCGACGCAGGTTTCCGCGCTGATCCTCGGCGAACACGGCGACAGCATGGTGCCGATCTGGTCGAGTGCCACCGTGGGCGGTCTGCCGATCGACAAGCAATCCGGCTGGAATCCGCACGTGGCGAACGAATTGTTCACCCGCACGAAAGGCTCTGGCGCGGAAGTCATCAAGCTCAAGGGCGGCGCCGGGTTCGCCGTCGGCCTGGCGATTCAGGAAGTCATCGAGTCGATCGCCCTCGACCGTCGCCGCGTCTTGCCCGTCTCCAGCGTGCAAAACGGCTGCTACGGCATCCGCGACGTCTCGATCAGCGTCCCGACAGTCGTCGGCCGCGCCGGTGTGCTTGCCACGCAGGAAATCGAACTCTGGCCCAAAGAAGTTCAAGCTCTGCGCCACAGCGCCACGGTGCTGCGAGAAACCGTCGACACGGTGATGAAGCGGGTGGGATCATAGTTTGAAGTTTTCAGTGTTCAGTTTTCAGTCTTTGTAGTTCCGAGTTCCTACTTCCGACGTTTCCCCATGCGTTCCCTCGACCGCAAACTTGCCGCGATTCACGCCGATCCCTCGGGTTGCCGTGAGTTCATCATTGCCGACGCCAAGGACGCCGACATGGCGTTTGGGATCGGCGCGCCGGGCAAATCGCCGGAAAGCCACGCGGGCGAGGTACGGTTGCGAACGTTGGCGGAGTATCGTGAGCAGATTCGCGAGATCACCCGACAAGGCCTCGTCGACATCATGCTGATGTCGGCCAGCACGAGCTATCAACTCACGATCCAGGAACGCCTCTTCGACGGCAGCCATGTCACGCCGGCCGCCCGGGCGAACGACACCAGCGACGTGTTCGTGGTCCGCGGCGCGAACTACCTGGAATCACCCGCGCAGCCGTTCTGTAGCGCGACGCTCGACCATATCCAATGCGGTCACGTGGATTGTGCGCCGGATGAGCGCGTCCGTGGGGCGAATCTCGGCCTCTATAGCGTCACGTTCACGAATCGCCTGGAAGACGACCTGCGCACGCTCGAAGCCTATCGTGCATTTCGCATCGAGGCCGAACGCGTCGGCTTCCGCCATTTTTTGGAAGTCTTCGATCCCAATGTGCCGGTCGGCATGGCGTCCGACGTGCTGCCGGGCTACATCAACGACTCGATCGCACGCACGCTTGCCGGCGTGGCTGGTCCAGGGCGACCGGTCTTCCTCAAGGTCGTCTACCACGGCCCCAAGGCGATGGAGGAATTGGTCGCCTATGACCCGCACCTCATCGTCGGCATCCTCGGCGGCGGCGCCGGCACGACGTACGACGCCTTTAAGCTCATCGCCGAAGCGCAAAAGTACGGCGCTCGCGTGGCGCTCTTCGGGCGGAAGATCAACAACGCCGAAAACCAACTGGCGTTCGTGAATTTCCTCCGACTGATCGTCGAACGCGAAATCACGCCGGAAGACGCCGTCCGCGCCTATCACGGCGTGTTGGAGAAACTGCGCATCAAGCCGCAGCGCTCGCTGGCGGACGATCTCGTGCTGCAAACCAACGTGATGAGCTACGGCGGCTCAAGCGTCAGCGTTCCGGTGGCGATTCCCGCGTCGAACACCACGCCATCGGCGCCGAACCAACTCGGCCCGATCACCGTCGGCGCACCGAAGAAGAAAGATTGCGGTTGCGGTTGCGGCGGCAAGTCCCCCACGAAGTGCGGCACCAAGCCCGAGTCGTCGAACGGAACGCCGAACTTCGAAAAGATGTCCGCCGCCGAAAAGCTGGCCTACAACCAAGCCAAACGCGACCGCATCTTCGGCAAGTAATGCTACCGTTCTTCGACGAGGACGCCAGGTCCGGAACTACTCCTCGCCGCATTCCGCCGCCAACTCAGCCACATACGCGAGCGCCTCGTCCACATCCGGGACGAGCACGCCGATCTGTCGTCCTTGTCGGTCGCACTTTCCGAGCATCAGTAGCTCCTCGAAATCCGGCGACGCCTGCAGGCGACGCAGCGACCGCACTCCCAGCGTCCCGCCGCGTAGCGCGTGGGCATCTGGGTGATGCTCGATGAACCAGGAAGTGCGTTCCGTGATTGTTCCGGATAGCGCTTCCAGCCCGGCGACGACATGATTTCCCGGCGAGATCGCCTTGCCCACGTCATGAAGCAAGGCGGCCAGGAGGAATTCCTCGTCGTAGGGAAGCTCTTCGCGCGCCAGGTCGAACACCTGCAGGCTGTGATAAAGCGCATCCCCCTCGGGGTGCGTCCGGCGGGATTGCTGCACCGGCTCGAGGGCTGTCAGCAGCAAACGATAGGTGCGAAAGCGATCGACCGAAGTCACAACCTCCGCGGCAGGTGCGTCTATTGGCGTGAGGCCCGGGACCAGCAGTTCCAGTTCCTCGCGTACCTCGCCGTCCGACGGCAAGTCCCGCGCGGCGATGCCGTCCGGGCAGAGAAGCCGCGCCGCCTGGTGTTTGGCCAACGCGTAATTCAAGTCCGGCGACGAGCGCATCCGCCGAGCGGCGTCGGTCGCAATCCGTAGCCTGATTCGCAGATTCACCGCATTTCTCATCAAGGGTGGCGTTCAAAGGCTCGCCAAGGCCGGAATCTTCATCCTAATTGGCCGTCGCACAATTGGCGAGGCATTCCGCCGCGCCGCGCGGTCCGATTGTGCCGAATCGTCCGCTTAGTAGTACGTACAAGTCATGCGACTTTCGTCAGGAATTCGCATTTTTGTAGACACTTTTCCCTAACGCGGATATATTCGGGAGCGGTGGATCGGGTTCGATGGCGGACCAGATTTCCCGCTTCACCGCAGCTTTTGAGTGGCATCCATGCGACGGTTGGAAGTGGCGTTTTTCGTTGCGGCATGGGTCGTTTGTACGACCTCGGCGCAAGGAGCGCGCGTGTTTCTTTCCCCGTCGCCGACCAACCCCTCGTGGCAATCGATCGGCCAGCAGACGTTTGTCTTGGGCGAAGCGGCGTCGCTCTACGTTTGGGTGATTCCCGACGTTGGCGAAACGCTGCACGGCATTTCCCTCAGTCTGGCCGCAAGCGCGCCAGGTGGGCTATTCGTCGTGTCCCATGAGATTCTGCAGCCGCCGCTGAGCGGAGATTCACTGCGTTGGGATGCATACACTGTGCAAAATCCCCAGACGCTGAATCCGCCGGCGCCCGTGGGGACGCCGGGGGGCGTGCTCAACCAGAGCCAGTACTTATTCCGCGACTGGAACGCGGCCGCACTGATCAATGACACGCCGATTCCTGGATTTACGCCCAGTTTGGGTCTAAGCGCGGAAAACGGCGGTCAGGATCCACTCTTTAATGGTGCCAGCGGCGCCTTCCTTCACTCTCAGTTGCAACTGAACGGAGTGGCCGTCGGCGAGTTCGGCCTTTCGCTCCAGGTCGGCAATCGAGGCGTATCCACCCATTTGCAGGGATACGACAACGTCCGGTTCGGCAATTCCGAGCTGCCGATTGATGGCGGCATGGCTGGGGCGACGGACGGCTCGATCCATGCGCTACTCCGGGTCGTGACCGTCCTCGGCGACACCGACGGCGACGGCGCCGTGGGCATCGCGGACCTCAATAACGTGCGGAACAATTTCGGCTCTTTGGGCCTGGGCGATACCGACGGCGATGGGCTGGTTCAGATTAGCGATCTGAACCACGTGCGAAACAATTTCGGGACCTCGGCGGAGATGCCCGCCGGGTCGGCCCGGTTGTTCGCGGTCCCCGAGCCGGGCGGCTTGCTGCTGGCAAGTCTTGGTAGCGCCGGGATTTTTTGTTTTTTTGGTTGGCGCGGCTCGATCACCTTGGTAGAATCTGACACGTGGAGTGGTCGCGCGGACTATGCACCTGTTTGCGTGAAGGAGGACCACCCGCTGATGAACTAATGGATTGTCGCATCCAGCTTCGGCTGACTCACTCTGTTGGACTGGGTAGAGAGAGAGACTGGTTCGTTGCAGCAACTGTGTGAACTGGGACATTTCTGGCACGTTTTTCTTGCTTACGGAAGGTGGAGAATGACTTCAAAGAAACTTTTGCTCGCGGGCTTGGTCGCAGCCCTCGGTCTGGCCGGCACCTCGCAGGCCGCCGTGATTCACGTCGCGCCGAAGTTGCGGGCGGTCCTCGCCAGTGACTTCACGCCGATTGACCCGGCCCCGGATGCGAGCGCCTTGCCGGCCCTCCCGGGCGGCAAGTACATCCTGCAGGTCGACTTTCTGATGAAGATTGACGGCTTGCAAGCTGGCCAGCTCGGCTTCGGCAACGCGGCCGTCAACATCAACGCGACCGGCATCGCTCAAGCTGCGGATTTCCCTGGCTGGCAAGCGGATGACTGGCGCGTCGACAAGAACGGCCCCGGCCCGGGCGGCGGCGTTAACAAGTGGCTCGGCAACCAAGACTCGGGTGCAAATTCGTCGGATCTGCAAAACATTCTGATCGAGAATGCCCCCAAGGACCTCGGTGCCGTGGGCGTTGATGCCCGGACGTCCCTGGGCATTGAGCCGTACGACAACAACAACCTGGATCCGTTGGATGCGCCGGTTACGCCGTGGAGCGACGGCGAATACTTCGGCACGGTGTTCTTCGAGATCAGTGGCGAAGCCGGAACGCAAGGTTCGGTTTCGGTCGTGGCGGCGGAAGGTAGCACCTATGACGCTCAAGGCCTCCTGAGTGCCGTTGGCGTGACGGGTGCGCCGGCTCAGAGCTTGGCCTTCGCGGTGCAAGCCGTGCCGGAGCCGTCGACGTTCGCCCTCTTGGGTCTTGGTGGCGCCTTGTTGGCCTTCGCCCGCAAGCGCCGCTAAGCGGTGCCGTTGTTGTCCTTCGCACAGAAATATCGCAGCAGGCCGCCGCAAGGCGGCCTGTTTTTTTTGCTAACTGTGTTAATTGCGAGTGCGCCTGCAGCGCTGCAACTGAACTAAAGCATCGCGCTATTGAAGATCGATTCCGGCGTGGATTGATGGACCGGGAGCGTGATCGTGAAGGTCGCGCCGTGGCCCGGCTCGCTCGTGGCGGAAATGCGGCCTTCGTGGCGTTCTACGATGCGACGGCAAATGGCCAGGCCGATGCCGGAGCCGGGGACGTCGTCGGCCGAATGCAATCGCTCGAACGGCTGAAAAATGCGCTCGCTGTAACGCACGTCGAAGCCCTGCCCGTTGTCGATGAAGCGGAGTTCGCAGTCCTCTCGTAAGCGCGGTCCGTCCACGCGTTGCGCTCGCACTTCCAAACGCGGGGGAATGCCAGGGCGACCGTACTTGAGCGAGTTGCCAAGCAGGTTTTGGAATAACTGCCGCATCTGGGCAGGATCGGCTTCCACGGTCGGCAGCACGTCGAGCGCCACTTCGGCCTTCAGCTCGTCGATCGTCACTTCGAGGTCGTCCAGCACGCCGTGCGCGATCTCGTTCAGATCAATCCACTCAAACGGGCGCCGGTCCATCGTGACGCGAGCCAAGGCGAGCAGGTCGTCGATCATCGTTTTCATGCGTAACGCGGCGGCCACCATCCGGTCGACGTAGTCCCGCGTGGCCTCGTCCATCGCTTCCGGACCGCGCGCGGCGGCGCGCTGCCCATAAGCGACAACTTTGCGCAACGGCTCCTGCAAATCGTGCGAGGCCACGTAAGCGAAGTGCTGCAGTTCCTGATTGGACCGCGCCAGCTCCAACGTCATGCGCCTCAACGATTGCTCCGCGAGCAACCGTTCGGTCTCATCCCAGAACAGACCCTGCACGCCGCAGACGCGGTGTCGGGCGTCGTAGACCGGCGACTTGATGACGTGCACGTAGCGCTTCTGTCCGCCACGAACCTGCTGCTCCTCGACTTCATCGCAGATCGCTTCCTCGCGGATCACCTGATCGTCGTCCGAGCGATACTTCTCGGCCAGATCGGTGCTGAATAGATCGAAGTCCGTGCGGCCAATCAGCTCTTGTTCGGCGCGTCCGATGTACTGACAGAACCGCTCGTTGACGAACGTCAATTCGCCAGCCAGGTTCTTGCGGAATAGCGCGACCGGCAACGTCTCGACCAATGAGGAATACAGCCGCTGCGAATCGCGTAACGCAATCTGGGCGCGCTTCGCGGCCGTGACGTCCATCGAGATGCCGAAAATCCCCACGTCGCCACTGATCGGATTGGTGACGGGAACCTTGAGCGACATGTACGTGTGCGGCCCGTCGTCGTGCGGCGCCACCTCTTCGAACTCGGTCGCTTGCCCGCTCTCCTGAACATACAGATCGTTCGAGCGAAACTTCGCGCCCAACTCGCCCGGAAAAATCTCCGCATCGGTGCGTCCGACCATGTCGTCGACACCGATGTGGAACAACTCGGAAAAAGTCCGGTTGACCAACACGTAACGCCCGTCGGCGTCCTTCATGTAGATCACCGCGGGCGTATTGTTGATGATCACTTCGAGCTGATGCTGCCGGCCGGTCAGCGCGGCGATTTCGCGCCGCTGTTCTTCAACCTGTCGCCGCAGTTGCTCGACCTCGTCCCGCACTTCGATTGCGGCCGCCCGCTGAGGCGGCTTCAGCTCACTGCCCCGGGGGGCCTCGTTTCCTTCGAGCGGGGGGGGCATCACCTTAATCCTATGCCGTAGCTGTCAGAATCGCAAATCGAATCCTGGTTGTCGCAGCAGCGCACCACCGTTAGCATCGCGAGAATCGGCCGGCACGCGTATTGCTGATTCCGTCATGGCTACGAAATCGGCTGCCATTTGGGCATTACCGCCACGCACTTTCTCAGGTCCGGTCTGCAAATGATGTTTTTCGACCCGATGTACATGCTCTTTTTGGCGCCGGCGGTCCTGTTGGCGATGTGGGCTCAATTCCGGATTAAGTCGACCTATGCGACCGCCAGCCAGGTCCCAGCTCGCATGTCCGGCTCTGCCGCCGCGCGGGAAATCCTCGACGCCGGAGGGCTCCAGGATGTGACAATCGAGATGATCCCCGGGCAGCTCTCGGATCACTATGACCCGCGCGCGAAAGTGCTGCGCCTCAGCCCAGAGGTCTATCAAGGTCGCAGCGCCGCGTCGGTCGGTATCGCCGCGCATGAGGCGGGGCATGCATTGCAAGACGCGCATGGCTACGCGCTGATGACGGTGCGCAATCTGGCGGTGCCGCTGGCGAACTTCGGCTCCGGCATCGGCATGATGATGCTGATGGCAGGCTTCATGCTGCACCTAACGACCATCGCCTGGCTGGGACTGGCGCTATTTGGCGGAACAGCGTTCTTTCAGATCGTCAACCTGCCCGTGGAATTCAACGCCAGCAGCCGCGCGAAGTATCAACTCGAAGCGCTCGGGATCGCCGGACCCGAGGAGATGCCGTACGTCCGCAAAGTGCTGAACGCGGCGGCGCTGACTTATGTCGCCGCAACATTGCAAGCGGTGATGCAAGTGTTGTACTTCGCGATGCGATTGATGGGCCAATCGAGCCGCGACGAACGATAAGCCTTCGGCGCAACGCTCACTTCTTGGCCAGTTGCGCGCGGATCGAAGCCTTGGCGGATTCCAGGGCCTGCGGAATCTTGTCCGGCTCCTTACCGCCAGCTTGGGCCATGTCGGACTTGCCGCCGCCACGTCCGCCGACCAGCTTCGCGGTTTCGCCGACCCAGTTGCCGGCGTGCAGCCCCAGTTCTTCCAACTCGCGCGAAATACCCGCCACCAGCGTGACCTTGCCATCCGCGCCGCTCGCCAAGAGCACGGCGATGGGCGACGCCTTGCGGCGGAGTTGGTCGATCAATTGGCGCATGACATTCACGTCTGCGCCAGGGGTTTCGGCCACGACGAAGCGCTGATTGGCGACGGTTTCCGCCCCCTCCAATAGCTTCTCGGGAGACACCTCGCCGGCAGTGCTGGCTGCGGCGAGCTGCTTCTTGAGCTCGCGCACTTCCTTCGCCAAGGTCGCCACGCGCGCGGGCACTTCGGATAAGGGCGCCTTGAGCGCAGCGGCAGTTTCCGCCAGAGCCTGCTCGGTTTGGCGAATGCGTTCCAGCGCGCCGAGTCCCGTCGCCGCAGTGATGCGGCGCGTGCCCGTGGCGACGCCTTCTTCGCTGAGAATCTTGAACAACCCGGTTTGTCCGGTGTTCGTCAGGTGCGTGCCGCCGCAAAGTTCCCGGCTGAATTCGCCCATGGTGACCATGCGGACCACGTCGGGGTATTTTTCGCCGAACAACATCATCGCGCCGGCCTTGCGAGCGTCGGCAATCGACGTCACCTGCCAGCTTACCGGCTCCGCGGCGATGATGCGCTCGTTCACTTCAGACTCGATCTTGGCGAGCGTCTCGCGATCGACCTGGCCGTTGTTGGTGAAGTCGAACCGCAGCCAATCGCGGTCCACCTTCGACCCGCGCTGTGTGGCGTGCGTGCCGACGTATTTCTGCAAGGCGTGATGCAGGATGTGAGTCGCGGAGTGCGCTCGCTTGATGCCCTGGCGCCGCGCGGCGTCGACCTTGGCTGTGACCGCCGCACCAAGTTTCAGACTCCCCTCTTTCAAGTGCCCGAAATGCAGCACGAAGTCGCCGTCGCGTTGCGTATCGATCACGTCGAAACGAAAGCCGTCGCCGGCCAATTCGCCGAAATCGCCGACCTGCCCGCCACTCTCGCCGTAGAACGGCGATTGATCCAGCACCACGGTCACGGGCTGCTCGTGGCCGACCTCAGTGAGCGTCTCGCAGAGTTTATCTTGAGCAATGATGCCCTTGATGACGGCCGGCGATTCGGTCGTTTCGTAGCCGAGGAACTTGGTGCCGTGCATCACCTTCTTGAGCGCGTCCAACGGGCCGCTCTTGAACAACTCCACGCGCTGCCCGCCGCCGGACTTCACGCCGTGGTCGTCCATGCTGGCGCGGAAGCCGTTCCAATCGAAGCTGAAGTTCCGCTCCGCCGCCATCGTTTCGAACAACTCCGGCGGGAAGCCGAAGGTTTGATACATATCGAACGCCTCGGCGCCCGGCACCATCACGACGCCGCGCGATTCCATATCGTGAAACACGCGCTCGATCCGCGCCAACCCGCCGTCGATCTTGGAGAAGAAGTCGTCTTCCTCGCCGCGAATCACTTGCGCCACGCGCTCAACGCTCTCGGTCAACTCCGGATAGGGCTGCTTCATCATTTCCGCGACGATGCCCACCAATTGATGCAGGAACGGCTCGCGGACGCCCATCTGCCGTCCATCCAGTACCGCGCGGCGCAGCAGCCGGCGAATCACATATTCCTGCTTGCGGGGGCCAGGATAAACGTTCTCATGGACCGCGAATGCGCAGGCCCGTACATGATCGGCGATGCGCCGCAGTCGGCGACCGACGTCCTCCCCCGCCACGTACTTTTGTCCGCAGACCTCGGCGGCGGCGTTTACGATCGGCCGCAGCGAGTCAATGTGGTAGTTCGTATCGACGCCCTGCAGCACGGCCGCGCAGCGTTCCAGTCCCATGCCGGTGTCGATGTTCTTGCTCGGCAGCGGCCGCAGGTTGTTCGGCGGGTCGCCGACACGATTGAACTGCGTGAACACCAGGTTCCAGATCTCAACTTCGCTCCCCTTGTCGGGATGAAAGTAGATCTCGCTGCACGGCCCGCAGACGCCGTCCGGGCCGTTGGTCGGCGCGCCGGCTGGCCAGAAATTATCGTCCTCGCCCATCCGCGCGATGCGGTCCGGCGCCAGCCCGATGTCCTTTTGCCAGATGCCGGCCGCTTCGTCGTCGTCCAGATAGACGGTCACGGTCAGCCGCTTGGGATCGATCCCGAGCCACTTCTTGTGGGTCAGGAATTCCCAAGCCCAGGCGATGGCTTCGCGCTTGAAGTAGTCGCCGAAGCTGAAATTGCCCAGCATCTCAAAAAACGTGTGGTGGTAGGCGGTTCGCCCGACGTTGTCGATGTCCCCGGTACGGAGGCACTTCTGGCAGCTCGTCGCCCGGGTGTATTCGAGCTTGCACTTACCGAGAAAGTGGTCCTTGAACTGGTTCATGCCGGCTGGCGTGAACAGTACGCTGGGGTCCCAACGGGGAACCAGCACGTCGCTCGGGCGGCGCGTGCAGCCCTTGCCGGCAAAGAACTCCAGGTACTTCTCGCGCAGTTCGTCGGTTTTCATCGCAGTCCGCTTTCGCATCCGCCGTGAGCCATTCGTCCGGCGACCGTGCCGGGCCGAAATTCAAGCCAGTAATCATACCCCACGGGGGAAAAACGGCGTAGGGCGGCTGATGCGAGCGTTTTTTGGTGGATGCACCACTGAGTCACGGAGGCACGGAGGAAAAAATCAATTGAACCGCAGAGGCGCTGAGACGCGGAGATCGAGTTGAAGAGGATATTGAGAGGCGAGAAATGGGGATCAAAACACTGAACACTGAACGCTTCAAACTCCCTCTCCGTGTCCTCCGTGCTCTCTGTGGTGAAACCCGGAAAAAGCGCGGTTATTTGATGAGCCGGGCGTTCAGCCAGTCGGCGCGATCGAGTTGGTCGCCGCGGTCCGCGTGGTCGACGACGAGGCTCAGCCGCTGGGCGCCAGAGACATCGACGCTGATGGGCAGCGGCACGTCGCCACCGCGGACGATGGGGCTGCGGTAGCGTTCCTCCGCGTCGGCGAAGACGCGCACCACGACGCTGCCTTGGCCCAGGGCTTCGTCGTCGATCGCCAATTCCGCCTCGAAACGGGAGTATTCGCGGTTCAGCGCGAAGGTCAGCCGCGATGCGCTGTGCATGCCGACGCCTTTGACGTACGGCCGTCCGCCAGCTCGCAAGCGGGCGCCGCTGACCGTGCGATCCAACTGGTACGGCCACTCGCGAGTGAGATAAGGAACGTGCCGGTACGGCTCGGGTGACAAGTCCGATAGATATTTCACCTTACCGCCCAGCGGCTGAACGAATCGCACGGCTTGCGGAACGGTCGATTTCCAGGGGCGCCCGCCGGGCCGCGTCAGCGCGAGTTCGACACCATCGAGGGTCCACGTTTCCGTTTGCATCAGGCTGCCATCACTGAGTCCGATCCACGCACCTTTCGTTGCCGCGCGTAAATTCGCGCGCAGCGCCGGATTGAAGACGATCGCCGCAACACTCTCGACTGGCACGTCGATCACTTGCTTCGCGTTTACGCCGAGCGTGGATTCCAGTTGGATTTTTTCGCCGTTGCCGCTGACCAACAGCCCGGTCAGTTCGTCGCCATTTTCCAGCACGAGGCGATCCGTGTCTCGGCTGAGTTCCAGCAACCGCCGTAGCATCGCGTCGCGCCGCCAGGGATCGGTAGGCGAGCGCAAGACCACGACCGCGAGTTGCGTCAGCGGCAATTCCAAACCACCGAAAAGGTTTGAATCGACGGCGAGCCGGTCCTCACTTAAGCCGGCATAGCCAGCAACCAGCACGCCGCCGTCCGCCAAGAGCACCTGACTCCCTTCCGCCTCGACCGGCGCGCCCCAGGAGATGACGTCGCTCGCCACCACGGTTTTCGCACCGTCTTGGTAGTCGAATTGAAGCGCGCCGTCAGGTTTCGCGGAAATCAGCGACGCCTCGCGCGCCGGCGACTCGAGCGTCTGAAGCTGCGCCGATTGTGCGGCGGCAAAAGCAGGTTGAGCGAGAAGAAGCAACACCAACCCGAAGCGCCAGCGAGGAGGGGATGACGTTGATATCAGCGCAACGTCCCGCGCTGAAGCGACGCCCACGCCCCCTTGCCGGCGCTTCGGGCTGGTGTCGGGGAACGTCGACATAAGGTTCATCGTTGAAAAATCGGCAGGAAATTGTTCGGAAGTTGCAGGATGATCGTCGCCATTGACGTGCCGTACTCGGCGCAGATGGCGTCGGCCCAGGCGCCGGATTCTTGTTGCCGAATGAGCAATTCGTCGCGAATCGCGGGAAACCATTTGGCCCAGAAATCGCCGCCGGCATGCCACATCGCCTGCACGGCGTAGTAGTGGCCATAGAAATAGTGGCTCTCGCGACTCGCGGCGCCCCCGCGCGGCAGATTGTCCATGATGTAGGCGAGGCCGCGGTCGATCTCCGGCCCCTCGTAAACGCCGGCGCTATATAAAGCGACGACGCCCGCGGCGGAACGGGGAAAAGCGCTCGTACCGCCTTGGATCATGTACATAAAGCCGCCGTCGCCGTTCTGACTGCGGCGCACGTAGTTGATGCAGGCGTCGATCGTCTCGGTCGGCACATGCAAGCCCGCGTTGCGCGCAGCGCGGAGCGCCATGATCTGGCAGACGGTCACCGAGATATCGGCTTCGTTCGGCTGCGGCTGGTAGCGCCAACCGCCATCCTTGTTTTGCGTACGGACGATCAGCGACACCGCCTTTGACAGTTTCTCGCGCAGGTCCGGTTGCATCGTGACGCCGTACACTTCCGCCAGGAACATCGTCGCGAAGCCGTGGCCGTACATCGGGCCGTGACTCGCGGAACCGGAAACGGTGATGAACCCGTCGTCGGACGTGTTTGCCAGGAGAAAATCGACGCAGCGATTTACCTGCAAGGCGTAGGGCCCTCCTAGCGGCGTACTCCCTCCGGACATGAATGCCAGGCCGGCCAGCCCGCAAACCGCGGTGTTGCGGGCATAGCCTCCGGAACCAAGCGAGCCGTCGTCGCGCTGCCGTTCAGCGAGAAACGCCAATCCCCGGGCAATCGACGCCTCGGCCTCCGGCGTAATGAGCGTGACGCCGGAACGCTCAGGATTGCGTTCGTTCGCTTCCTCCGCCCATGAAACGCGCCGCCAGGGAAGCAAGCCCGTGACAGCGGCGCAAAGCAGCCGGCGGCGAGACAACTCACGCATGGGCATGCTCACGAGCAACGAGGCAGGTGTCCATCATTCGGACTCGTCCGTCTCGGCCAATCGTTCGAAGTAGGCCTCGATCTCCCGCTCATACTTCGGCAAAAAGCGCTCTGCTGGATTTTGCAGCATCCGGTCGCGCAGCCGCTCCGGCAAATGTCCCCATACTTTTTTGAGCAGATCCTGCGGGTTCGCCATTTCTGGCTTTGCGTTCTCGCCGGGGCGCATCTTGTCGGTCGAATCCGCCGCGGCCTGGGCGCCGGCCTCGCCAGGCTTCTGTGATGATCCTGGTTTTCTCGCAGCTCTTGATTGGTTGGAACCACTCGGCTTCTGGCCGCTTCCTTGGCATTGTTTTTGTTGTTGAGCGATCATCTGATCGAGATTGATGATGATCTCCTCTTGCGCCGTTTGCGTGGGCGAGCCGAGCTGCGCGGCGCGAAGCCAGTCGCCCACGGTGCGCATCTGCTCGGCCAGTCGGAGCAAGGGATCTTCCACTGCGCCCAAATCTTCGCCGGCCGTTTGCTCCAGCGTGGGTTCGGGTGCAAGACCTTCGAGCAATTCCGCGTCGAGCGGATCGTCGCTCGTCTCGGACTGAGCGAACACTGGCATCGCCCATGCGGCCGTGGCGATGAAACCGAGGATGAGTAAGCGGATGTTCAAAATTGATTCCTTCATTCCGACTCCTCCGGTTCCGGAGGCAGAACTGCGCCTTCGGACTCCGGTTCCTCCGACGTTGCTTGCATCTGGCGGAGCATGTCGGCCAGCCCAGCTTGTTCGGCGGAAAGTTGTTCCAGTTCCAGCTGCTCCTCCGCGGTCAGGTTTCCTTGGCGGCGGAGGCGTTCCTCCAGTGCCTTCGTACTATCGTACACCTCGACTTGCAACAGCTTCAACATCTTCAGCTCCGCCAAGCGCTGTAATTCTCGCGGCGGAGCCCCGGAATCCCCCGGCTCCCCCTCCGGTGAAGCAGAGTTGTCGGCGGGGTTTGGCTCGTCGTTTGGCGGCGTTTGGTCCTGTTTCAGGGCTTCGCGTAACTGGGTAATCCGGGCGAGCGCCCGGCGTTCGGCCTGTTGCGTCGCGTCGCCGGCGTCTTGTTCCGAGAGTCGCGAGGAGGCCGACTGCATCGATTCCACGGCACGCTGCAACGCGTGTTGGAACACCGGCGCAGCAGCCAAGCCTTCGGCAGCCGTGCCGGTCGTGGCGCCAAGTTCTTGTTGCGACTGCGAGACCGCCCGCAGTTCCGTCAATTCCGCCCGCGACCATGCGCCGGACTCCCGACGTTGCTTCTCAAGTTGCTCCGTCGACGTCAAGACTTGCTGTTGGCGATCCGCCAGCAACTGCAGCGATTCCTGTAGTTGCTGAAGCGTTTGTTCGGCCATGCGCTGCTCGGCCTGTTGTCGCGCGTCCGCGACGGCGCGTTGCGCTGCTTCCAGTTCGCGTTGGGCCTGCTCGGCTTGTTCCGCAGCGTTCGGAGCCGATTGGGCGTCAGCCTCGGCCGTGGCGCTTTGCATACTTGCCGTCGCTGCCTCTACACTTTGGGCCCCGTCCGTCGCCTGCAATCGTTCCAACTCGCGCGCTTGACGTTGCGCTTGTGCGATCAAATCTCGTTGTTCGGCGGAGAGTTGTTCCAGAGTCTCGCGCTGCGCTTCGTCGCCCTGTTCCGCCGCGGCCGCAAGCTTTTCTCCGATTGCCGACTGCGCGTCGCGCAGCTTGTTCAACTCCGCCTCCGCATTGCGCAACTTCTCGACAAGCTTCGACAGCTCCTGTTCGCGGCGATTGGTGAGGGCGTTCAATAGCGAATCGATCGCCGCCACGGCGCGTTCTTGAAGTTCCGCCGCCTGGCCGATTTGGTTTTCGGCCACACCTTGCCCGGCAGAGCGCATCGCACCTGCAACGGCGGCGCGGCGTGCGCTGGCCAGGGCGTCGTGGATCGTTTGCGCCGCCGAGGGATCGGCCGATTCCAAATCGGCCGCCGCTTGCCTCAGGGCCTGCATCGCGTTATCCAATCGCCGCGCCAATTCTCCTTGGGCGAGCGACAATCGCTCTAACTCCGCGCGTTCCTGCGGAGCCAGGTCGCGCAAGCTGCGCGCCAAAGTCTGGCGGCCGATTTCCAACGTTTGACTGGCGAGCGCCGCCTGATCTTGCTTCAACTGGGCCAGTTCGCGCAATTGCCGGCGCAGGGCGTCCCAGCGTGTCAGTCGCGCGAGCAGAGACTCCAGTTCCGTGATGACCTGCCGCTGTGCCGCGTCGATCTGCGTCACGTCCGCGATCAACGTCTCGGGAACCGCCACTGTCGCATCGGCCGTCGCATTGTCGCGAGCCTGCTGCGCCCGCTTGACGCTGGAAGTAAACGCGCGTTCCAGGTTCGTCAACGGCCCATCGCCAAGTTGTTTCAGCGTGTCTCGGATGTCGATCAGTTGCCGCCAGGAATCGGGATGGTCGAGCCGATTTATCTCCAAATCCGCAATCGCCGCCGCGACCTGCGCCGGCACGCCTTCGCGCGCGTCGGTCAGTCCTCGCGTCACCTGGCGTTGCAGCAATTCGCTCTCCGCGAGCCGCTCGATATTCGACGATTGCAACTCCTCAACGTGCCTCCACTCGATTTGCACGCCTTCAATCTGTGCATGGGCTTCATGCTGCAATCGCAGCAATCGAGCGAGTTCATTGAGCACGAGCGTCTGGCGTTCCGCCAATCGATCCAGCAACTCCTCGGGCGTGATGATCGACAACCGGCGTTCGGTGCTGGTCCCTTCCTGCGGCAAATAATCGCTGGCGAACGCGATCAAGTTAATATGCGTTCCCGGCGTAAGCGCCAGCGGACCAAGATCCCAGTCGTGAGTGACGCGACGATCATCGCTTTTTGGTAGGCCATTGCTCCGTGGCGCAGCGAAATCCGCCGGACCATTGAGGATGGGGATGGGTGGTTGCTCTACGTCCGTTTGGTCCGTGCGCGAGTAGCGCAGTCCGATCTCATGAATCGCCAGATCATCGGCCACGGCGACTTCGACGGGCACGACCGCGGCGGGTGTGACGAAGATATTGGCTGGCGGCCGCGTGGTTGTGACGCGCGGCGGAGCGTCGACCAAGGCTCGCACTTCGTAGCGTTCTTGCGCGCCGCCGCGAATGCCATCGGTGGATTCAAGTTCCACCCAGTAGGCGTCCGTGTTCACTACGACAAACGGTTGCTCCGCGTCGCTGGCCAAATGAAACGTGCGCCGATCCTTGCTCAACGTCGCGGGCAGCCGGGCGCCACTCTCCAAGCAGATTGTCGCGGCGTTCAAGGGCAGGTCCGCGGCACCGCGTAGTTCGACTCGCGTGCCGCGCCACGACCGAACGAGCGGTGGCGAGTCCTCGGCCAGCCAGCCCAAGTATTTCGGAAAATGCAGCGTGGCCTGCAACTGCGCCACCTTCGGCGGCGCTAGCACTTTTACTTCCGTCCAAGGAAACGTGCGGTCGTCGCCGCCGACAATCCGATAGGCGAATGGCTGTTCGACTTGCTCGCGCCGCGCGACCGTCGATTTGTCCACCAGTTGGAGCGGCGAGCTGCTCACCGTACCAACGTCGCTGGCGCGAAACTCGACCCGCGTATCGTCCGGCAATGGCGCCTGATACCGATCAACCACTTCGACTTCAAACGTATCGCCGAGCGCGACGCGATCGACCGCCTTCCGCACCGCAAGATGATTGGTGCGCGGCCATTCCACGGAATTCCACGGCAACAAAAGTCGCTGGAGCGCCAGCATGGTTGTCGCGGGACGACCCTGCCGCAAATGGATGGCAAAATCCGTCGCCACCAGCGCGCCCAGCAAGGCAACCACACTGCCGCACAGCCAAGCCGCGCGCCGGGAAGGTCGCCTGTCGATAACCGCCGCGTAGTCGACTCCTTCGCTCAAGGCCTGAGCGTCGATGACGACGCCACGCCGCAGCGCGGCGGACCCGGCCAGTTCGTCATCGAGCGGCTGTCCGAGGAATTCAATCGCACTCGCGAGTCGATGCTTCAACTCGGGGAAGTAATCTTCCACCCGCAACGCAACCTGGAGCGCGGAGATGTTCGCCCAGAGCGAGGGCATAAGCAAGCGACCGATCAGCCAGCCGACGGATACCCAGGAAGCGCCGGCCAAGATCACGCGCAGGCCACGGTCCTCGAAACGAAACAATGCGTCAATACTTAAGGCCGCCGCCACGACGAGCAGCGTCGCGGCTAGCCACTGGAGCGCCGCGCCGCGACGCAGCAACCGCAGCGCCTCGCGGCGCACGGCCTCGACCCGTTGTTCAAGCGGATGCCCCATCGAAACGCGACCTTGGACGCCGTGTCATTCCACTGGCCCGTAGCGCCAGCGAGGGAGAGAGGGCGCGGCATACCAATCGAGCTCAAACTCTCAGTTGCTTGGTCAAAGGGCAACTGAGAGCTTCATCTCGATTGATCACCAACGTCAACTCTCCCTCGCTGGCGCTACGGGCTAG
>JAWXBP010000484.1 GCA_034440135.1 Planctomycetia bacterium | reverse complement strand
AGCCTCGCGCGAGGCTTGAATCGCCAGCCATTGTTGGTCGCGTGACCACACGAGCTGACATTCGACCGGCGCTCGATCCTTTCGATCGGCACGTTCCTCCAGGACATCGTCTAGCAATGCGTTGAACAGGTTCGTCAGCACTAAGCGCGCGGCGGGGCCAACGACGATGGGAGTCACCGACGGCGTGTGTAAGAGGATTTCCACGTCGGCGTCGCTCACGAATTCCGGCGGCGTGGAAGGATGCGACGGTTCGGCGCTGGCAAAGGCGAATTCCAGATAGTCGTTGGTCGAACGGCTAGTGACTTTGGCGTCTTCGAGGCCTAGCGCTTCGCTGAATCGCTGGTGATGGCGTGACAGGAAGTCGTCGGTGCGTTTCAGCGATTTTTCCACCTGGCGATCAATATCGCGGGCGACACGATCTCGGTTATGCGCCGCGGAAATCCGATCCGCCTCAGGGCGCGATTCCTCCACGCGACGGGAGGCGATATTCGTGGCGATGCGGCCGCGCAGTCGCGGGAGTGAAGTGCTGATGCCCGCGGAACGGCTGCGTGACGTGGCGGTAACTTCCGCCGGCAGAAACGTCACGCCGTCCGGCGTGATGTTGACCCGCTTCGTACCGACAAAGGTTGTCGTGGAACGGCTATGAATCCACACGGGGTGATGCGTGCCAACAGTGCGCGAATGCGCCACGCCGCGGACTTTTACCAGGAGCGCTCCGTTTTCTTCGGCCGGCGTGGCCACGATCGTCACATCGCCGTCCACGTCGGAAGTTCCGCGAATGGGCGTGCCGAGAATCGTATCGCGCACTGGCACGGTGCGATCGATTTCCCGCGCAAAACGGCGATTCAAATACGCGTTGCCGAGGCGGATATGCACCGCGTCGGGCGTAGGAAATACGTCCGCGGCCAAGGCTTCGTCGCCGTTGAGCCAGCCCTGCACGCGCGGGGCGATTTGTGCGGCCACAGGTTGCCACGACTTCGCCGATGACATGCCTTGTCGTTGCCAGGCGGCCAGATAGTCCCGGTCACCTTCACTCAATCGTGCGAGCGGCACGTCGACCAAGCGGCCATTCGCTTTCTTCAACGTGGCGGTTTTTTCGCTTGCGCCCACGAGTCCCGCCCGTGTTTCGAAACGGCCGGTGTTGTCGCGCCAATGACGGACTTCGCCGGGGAGCAGATTCTTACTTCCGGCATTGAACAGCGCCTTCATGGCTCCCGCGGCGGCATTAGGCACGTCGGCGGATTTCGCCGGTTCCGCGGCAAAAAGCACGGACGACGCTGGCAGCGCGACAACCAATGCGGCAGCGAACAAACCAACCAACGTGTTGATGCGAGGGATCATAGTGGTAGCGCGCGGGAAAAGGGTTCACAGCAGGGTTCCAGAAGCCCTTTCCGCTAAGCTACGCAACTCCCGGGCCATTCGATTTCCGAAAAACACTAACCCGTAGCGCCAGCGAGGGAGCGAGGGAGCGGAAAGTTTCAAACGACCGAACTCTCAGTTGCTTCGAATCAACGCAACCGAGAGTTTCGTCTCGATTGGCGACCGACGTCAACTCTCCCTCGCTGGCGCTACGGGCTGGTGTGGAAGTGTTCGAGCAATGCGTCGCGGTCATTCTCAATCGCGCCGTCGATGGTCATCAACTGCACCAGCCGGTCGCGCGGCGTGTCGGTGCGGAGGCGCCAGACTTTGCCGTCGAGAAAGATCACGCAAAAGCTTTCGTCCGAGGCGCCGAGTTGCGGCACGCGCCCCGGGTCGCTCGCCAGAAGGTTGCGATAGTCGAGGTCGCGTGGCTGCATCCAAGGGATGTCGGAGTTGCGGACTTCGATCGCGCAGATCAGGTCGGCCAGGTCGGCGCGCAGCGTTAAGGGTTCGCTGCGCTGCGGATCGAAGGCCGCGCCGGGGCCGACGATGCCAAGCACGTTGGTGGAATGTTCTTGCCCGGCGTGCGGCGATTCGTCCCAGCAATAGACGAGATTGCGCTGCTGTCCGAGGAGTTGATTGCGCGGCGAATTCCAGGCTTCTCGGTAGTCGTAGTCGGCTTCGCTGTAATCAATCAGCGGCGCCAGTTGCAAACGCCAACTGTGCGACGGTCGTCCCGTTGTCACGGGGATGACGGCTCTGGGAAACTCGCCCGCCGTGCCTTCTAAGGTGCGCAGAGCCAGTGCGATCTCCCGCATGTGCGCGAAGGCGCGACTCCGCAGTTCGGCTTGTTGCCGATCCCGCACGAATAAGGCCGCGACCGCGGCACACGCAACGAGCAACAATAGCCCGCGGAGGGTGAACTTCGGCCATGACCGTTTGGTGAAGTAGATCATCGCGGAGATCATCGCGTAGCGAGTCGAAACCGGGCGTCAATGTATCCTATCGTTTATCGCGAGCGCAATAAAAACGGCCGCCGGGTCTTCACTGATGCGGGAAAGCGTATTCGCTCCCGTTCAGCGTAGCCCGACGGCCGTTGAAGTTAGTTCTTAGCGAGGATCAATCGCCTCAAGCCCGTCCGTCTGTAGCCGAGGTCTGTGACCTCGGTGGATCGGTCCACAACCGCTTCCTCTCCACCGTCCTCAAAGAGGCCGGCTACAGTTGACCTTCTGCGAGACTGTCTTAGAAGCGATACTCCGCCCCGACATTGAAGCCTTGAGCCCAGAAGTCGGAGTCGTTCATCGTGAAGGCCGGACGCGCGGCGCCGACCAAGGTTCCCGGCGGGAACTGGCTCGGATTCAGGCCCAAGTCGATCTGATCGCCGGGGCGCACCACGTTGCTCCAGTAGATGAACGTGTAGCCGACCAGGGCCCGCAACCGCGGCGTGACGTTATAGCCGATGTTGAGGCTGGCTTCCGGCACGATCGAGAAATCGTCACTCTCGTAGGCGCCGATGTTCGTCGCTTGCGTCAGCAGGCCGCCGGAGTTCGTGGTCGTCGGACCATTTGGAACCATCGTGGTCGTGCTGCCGTTGATCGTGACGCTGTTGTGGACATTGCCGACGGCGGTCTTGCCGAGTACGTCCAACGTCCAGCGGCCGCGGCGCCATTGGGCCATCATGCCAAAATCGGCGCCATGGAATTCGCTGTCGGTCTGGAAATTATCTTGCACGTCGAACGTCGTGCCGAGCGGAATCACGCCGCCGGAGTTCGTCGACACCAGCATTTCGTTGATCATCACGCCTTCGTCCAAACGCATGTAGCGGTAGCCGGCCAGCCAGTCGAGGCGATACCCGCCGCGAATCATTTTGTCGCAGCAGTCGCCGGCGGGCAGGCACCACTCACGCTGGCAGTAGT
>JAWXBP010000483.1 GCA_034440135.1 Planctomycetia bacterium | reverse complement strand
CTACCGAGACGACAACTACTTCTTTCTCAAAATCCGCCAGGCTTTCCCCGGAATTGGGTGAAGAACCTTATTTGGGCCACGTTTCCCAGGGGTTGTCACCCCTGGCTATTATCTGCCGCCCCTATCGGGGCTAATCGGCTCGGCAGGGCAATGCGTCAACAAGCCGTGGAACAGCACATTGAAGATTTCGTCGCATTGCTGTGCGAGGGGTTTTTCGCGTCCGGCGAAATAGTTCACGAACATGACGCCGAACAGGAATTTCGTGATCGCTTCCTCGATCTGCGGAACGGGCAAATCGCGCATCATGCCGCCCTGAATCATCTGTCGAAAAACCTCCGCCCATTCGTCTTGCTTGTCGTGGCTTTTCGCGAAGAAGGTCGGCTGTTGTACGCCCCGGAAATGGGCGCGCTCCTGAATCAAGAGTTCAACGACTTCCGGATGTTCGTCGAAGAAGCTGAGGAACGCGTACATCGCGCTCCGCAGTTTTTCCAGCGGGCACTCAATCTCGGCGGACGCTTCTTCGACCGCTTCCACCAGAAATTCATGGGCATGCCGGGCCGTGGCCAGGAACAGTTCTTCCTTGTTGCCGAACTGGCGGTAGACCGTCCCCTTGCCGACGCCCACGCGGTCCGCGATCTCCTGCACGTCCGCCGCGGCATAGCCTTTTTCAGCAAACGTCTGCAAGGCCGCGCACAGAATGTTCGTTCCCCGCTGGGCGTGTGTGGCTTCGTCACATTTCCTGCCCGGCTTGTTGCGCGGGCGATTGCCTGAACCTTCCATTGGGTCCCCGCCTCCTCGTGGACATGTGCGCGATCGAACAAAGCCCCCACCTCTGGGTGATTGCTCCCTGGAGGTGGGGATGTTCGCAGCAGGGT
This sequence comes from Planctomycetia bacterium, assembly GCA_034440135.1. Lineage (NCBI taxonomy): Bacteria > Pseudomonadati > Planctomycetota > Planctomycetia > Planctomycetia bacterium. Next base: position 1,674 of record JAWXBP010000483.1, on the reverse strand, counting down.
GCTTCGCCGATTGTCCAGATTTCGGCTTGAATCCCCCTGAAAGTATTGTGGACGGACCGGTCCGTCCACAATATATTTTATACGCTGCCGCGGCGGAAGGGTTTCGTTTTCAATCTTTTTTGGGGTTCGTCCATGCGTGGCTTCCAGTGGGGAGTCTTGTCGCTCGCTGTCGCCCTCGCCGGTTGCGGCCAGGCGAATGAATACCAGCAGCCGCCGCCCCCCGCGGTCACAGTCGCTCAGCCGGCGTCCGATAAGGTGGTCGATTACATCGAGTTCACCGGCACGACGCGAGCCGTCGAGGCCATCCGCATTCGCGCCCGGGTGATGGGCTACCTCAAGAGCATCGAATTCACCGACGGCGCCAATGTCGAAGCCGGGCAGTTGCTGTTCGTGATCGAGCCGGAGCCGTTCGAGGCGGCCCTGGCCTTGGCCAAGGCGAATGTGCAAAAGGCGAAAGCGGCGCTCAAACTGGCCGACGCGGATATTCAACGCACGCTGCCGTTGGTGGAGCGAAAAGCGGTCACCGAGGCCGAACTGGACGTCAAAGAGGCCAACCGCGCGACCGCAGAAGCGGAAGTCGCCGCCGCCCAGGCCGTCGTGCGTCAGGCGGAACTGAATCTCGCTTACACCGAGATCAAGGCGCCGATCGCCGGACGCATCGGGCGACACCTGCTCGACGTTGGCAATCTTGTGCAGGCGGAAATGACCGAGCTGGCAACATTGGAAAGTTTCGATCCGATTCATGTGTATTTCAGCGTCAGCGAAGGGGATGTGTTGAGACTGATGAGTCTCTATCGCAGCGGAGCGATCGCCAACTTCCGCGAGAACCCGCCCCCACTGTCGCTGGGCCTGGCCAATGAGGACGCCTTTCCGCACGTCGGGACGCTGGAGTTCGCCGACCTTGGCGTCGACCCGGACACCGGCACGCAAATGCGGCGCGGCGTGTTCCCGAATGCCGACGGGCAACTTGTGCCCGGCCTGTTCGTACGGCTGCGGATGCCGGTAGGCGAACCGGAAAAGCAGCTCCTAGTCAGCGAGCGCGCCATCGGGGCCGATCAGCGCGGCGATTACATCCTGGTCGTGAACAGCGAGAACGAAGTCGAATACCGCCCCGTCAAGCTCGGCATGTTGATCGAAGGCATGTACGTCGTCAAAGACGGCGTCGCGGCGGAAGACTGGGTCGTCGTAAACGGCATGCAATACGCCCGTCCCAAGTCGAAGGTCAGCCCGGAGCGCGCCGAAAAAATGGCCGCCAGAACAGTGAATCCGACCACTGCGGCGGCTGCTCCCCATTGAACCGCAGAGACGCGGAGACGCCGAGGGAGGAAGAAAGTGGCGAGTCATGAAGGAGCGCGCGCAGACCAGTGATCGGCCGCAACTCGCCTGCTACTTCACCTACTTCACCTACTAACTACTACACCTACGTCCTACCTCCCCGTGCTATCTCGCTTCTTCATTGACCGCCCCGTCTTTGCCAACGTCATCGCGTTGGTGACGATGTTGATTGGCGCCGTGGCGTTGTTTGGCTTGCCGATCGAGCAGTATCCGCAGATCACGCCGCCGACGGTGACCGTGAGAGCGGTGTTCCCGGGCGCGAACGCCCAGGTAGTGGCCGACACGGTCGCAGCGCCGATTGAGCAGCAGGTGAACGGCGTCGAGAACATGCTCTACATG
>JAWXBP010000482.1 GCA_034440135.1 Planctomycetia bacterium | reverse complement strand
TATCCACGCTGCCGATCGACTTCATGCGCTTCTTGCCTTCTTTTTGTTTCGCCCAGAGTTTGCGCTTGCGGGTGATGTCGCCGCCGTAGCATTTGGCGGTGACGTTTTTGCGCATCGCGGAGATCGTTTCCCGGGCGATGATGCGGCTGCCGACGGCGGCTTGGATGGCGACTTCGAACATGTGGCGGTCGATTTCGGCTTTGAGTTTTTTCGCGATGGCGCGGCCGCGGCGGTCGGCGTCGCGTTTGTCGCAGATGATCGAGAGGGCGTCGACGCGGTTGCCGTTGACCAGGATGTCGAGGCGCACCAGGTCGGCCGGGAAATAGCCGACCAACTCGTAGTCCATCGTGCCGTACCCGCGCGTGATGCTCTTGAGCCGGTCGTGCATGTCGTAAATCACTTCCGCCAGCGGCAGGTCGTAGACGAGCATCGCGCGCGTCGGCGAAAGATACTCTGTGCGGACGTACACGCCGCGGCGGTCGGAACAAAGCTGCATCATCGGGCCGATGTATTCGGCCGGCAGCAGGAAGTTGACTTTGACGATCGGCTGGCGGAACTCCTCGATCACCCCGACGTCGGGCACGCGCTGCGGATTGTAAATGCGCAATGTCTCGCCGTTGCGGGTGAGAATTTCGTAGGTCACGTTCGGCGCCGTCTGCACCAGGTCGAGATCAGCTTCTTGTTCCAGCCGTTGTTGGATGATCTCCATGTGCAACAGGCCGAGGAAGCCGCAACGGAACCCGAAGCCGAGGGCGTCGCTGGTTTCCGGCTCGAACTCGAAGCTGGGGTCATTGATGCTGAGCTTGGTGAGCGAATCGCGCAGTTCTTCGAAATCCTGCCCGTCCGAGGGATATAGTCCGCAGTAGACCATTCGCTTCGGGGCTTGATAGCCAGGGAGCGGTAGCGCGGCGGCGTCGCCGGGGACGGAGACCGTATCGCCGACGTGGACTTGCTTGATGTCCTTGATGTTGCAGATCAGGTAACCGACTTGCCCCGCTTGCAGTTGTTCGCAAGGACGACGGAGCGGCACGAATTGCCCCAGCTCCAGCACTTCATGCGTGGCGCCGGTTTTGAGGAAGCGAATCTTCTGCCCCTTCTTGACGACGCCGTTCATCAAGCGGACATACGTGATCGCGCCGCGGAATTCGTCGTAGTGCGAGTCGAACACCATCGCCTGGAGCGGCGCGTTGGGGTCGCCGTCCGGCGGCGGAATCTGCGCGACGATGGCCTTCAACAAATCAGGCACGCCGATGCCGGTCTTGCCGCTCACGGCGACGACGTCGTCCGGCTCGATGCCGAGCACTTGCTGCATCTCTTCCTTGACTTCATCCGGCCGCGCGTGAACGAGGTCGATCTTGTTGAGCACCGGCACGATGCGGAGATTGTGCTCCATCGCGGCGTAGGCATTGGCCACGGTTTGCGCTTCGACCCCTTGGAAGGCGTCGACCAGCAGCAGCGCGCCTTCACAGCAGGCGAGAGAGCGCGAAACTTCGTAGTGGAAATCGACGTGGCCGGGCGTGTCGATCAGGTTCAATTCGTAGCGCGTGCCGTCGAGCATGTACGACATCGCCACGGCGCGGGCTTTGATCGTGATGCCGCGCTGGCGCTCCAACTCCATGTCATCGAGCAATTGCTCGCGGAGCTCGCGCTTTTGAACCGTCCCCGTGGTTTCGATCAACCGATCGGCGAGCGTACTCTTGCCATGGTCGATATGGGCGATGATGGAGAAATTGCGGATATGCTGACAGCTAGGATGCGGCAAGGACGTCGGAGCCTCGGGGGAGATTTACTGGTTCCGGCGCACGATAGTGTGCGAAGGATGAACTCGGAACGCGAAATTCGGAACGTGGGAAGCAGGCTCGTTCCGCGTTCCGAATTTCGGCTTCATCCTTTTTCCCTATGATAATCCGCCCGCGCGATTCCGGCTGCGCCGATGAAGCCGGCGTCGCCGCCGAGGCGGGCGTAGTCGATGACGGTTTTTTGGGCGGGAATGGGGAACGCCCGCTCGTCGACTTCCTGTTTGACGCGATTCAGGAACCGTCGGCCGAGCTCGGTCTCGTGGCCGCCGAAGGTCATCGCGCCGCCGAGCACCACGCCGTCCGGATCGATGGTGTGCATCAGGCTCACCACGCCCACGCCGAGGTACATGGCGGTTTCCATGATGAGTTCTTCAGCGAGTGAATCGCCGGTTTCGGCCGCCATGCCGATCAGGATCGGCGTAAGTTTTTCGCCGTTGTCTAACCGATGGCTCAGGGAACTCTTGCGCCCGCTATCGAGGGCTTCTTGCGTCCGTTTCATGAGCGCCGTGGCGCTGGCGTAACCTTCGAGATGCCCCTTGCGGCCGCAATTGCAGACCCGGGCGTCCGCCTGGTAGTCGATGATGATGTGCCCGCACTCGGCGCCGTGGCTGTGCTCGCCGTCGAGCGAGAAGTTGTTGACGATGATCCCGCCGCCGATGCCGGTGCCGAGCGTCAGCAGGACCATGCTGCGGAAATCTTCGCCGGAGCCGACCCAGAACTCGCCGTAAGCGGCCGCTCCGCCGTCATTGGCAAAGGAGACCGGCAGCCCGCTGTAGTAGCTGACGCGGTCGCGGATCGGAAAATTGTCCCAGCCGGGCAGATTGGGCGGTTCGAGCAGCTTGCCGGCGGGAATGTCCATCGTGCCAGGGCTGCCGAGCCCGGCGCGGACCACGCGCTCCCGTTCGGCGCCGGCCTGCTTAATGGCTTCCAGGACCGCTTCGCCCATACGCTTCGCGGCGTCTTCCGGCCCAGTACGGGGATCCGTCGGCACGCTGACCCAGGACATTGGCCGGCCCAGGTCGTCGACGAGGCCAGCTTTGATGTTCGTCCCGCCCAGGTCGACGCCGGCAAAAAACGGCGGCTTGGCGGCCGTGGCGGAAATGAGTTGGCGGGTGGACATGACCGTATTTCAAGCGGAGCAGGAGCGGCAACCAGGGGCAAACGCCGATCGCTCGAATATACGGGAGTGGGAAGCGGGGGGCAATTGAGCGGCGGAGGGGCCGAGCGAGCGGTTACTTGTGGCCGGTGAATTTGTCGTAGTCGGCGTGGGTGCCTATCCAGTACCAGACGTTCTGTTCTTCGACGATGTAATAAATGGCGCGATAGCTTCGAGTGACTGAAACGGAAAAACTGCCGGCCCTGTGACGACCGCGGTCATTGTCCTTCAGGGCGTGATGTCTCAACGCCAAGTGCGAAGCGTCGGCGACAAACCGCTGAAACGCTTCGCGGGCGTGATCTTGGATGTGCGCCGGCAATGCAGCGAACAGCTTCTTAAACTCTGGTGCGCGTCGGTTACGGCGTCCACTCATCCGTGTCCCCTGCGTGGTACGCTTCGATCGCTTGATCGCGCAGCACGGCAATCTCGCCGGTGACCTCGTCGTTTTCTTCGACGATTGATCGAATCTGCCTCAAGCACTCACGAAAATCGTGAAGATTCGCGGGCGCTAAGCCACGACCGGCGAGCGACTCAATCCAAGCGTCGGCGGCAGCGCCGGACTTGAGCCACCGCTGCGCCATTTCGTCAAACGAGGCGTCGAACGACGAATCGTACTCAAGAGCGCCAGAAAAGACTGCTTTACGGTACTGTTCGTCCGCGCGAATCAGCCAGTGAAATGCGTCGATGCCAAGTTGTAGAAAGCTCTCGCACTCGGCGGCCTCCATTGTCGCCGCGGCTGTCAAAGTCGACTTGTTCCGATTCTCATCCGGATTTTCGCCGACCGACGCAAACGCGCGAATTTGATCACTGGCGGTGCGGTAAGCGAGGTAGTCAGTCAACATACGAAGGTCGGCAATGTGAGACGATGGACTGTACCTTTATGATAGCATCCTGCGGTTGGCGAAGCCAGTTTCGGACCGAAGGTGCCTTGCCGCGCGAGACCAACCCTCATTCCTCGCCTTGAAACCTTCCGTGCCGCAGGAACCGCGTCGTGTATTGCAATACGTCGTCGTGATAGACGAGCAAAGAATGCGTACAAGAGACGACCGCAAAGTCGGCTGCGCCGTCGAGGCGGGTTTCGTCGACCGAGAGCGTGCCGTCGTCGTCGCCGTCGATGGTGAGGTTGAAGCCGGATTGATTGCCGAGGCCGCCGGCGATGATGCCGAACTCGCCGGGGGGCACGGCGAGCGTGGCTTCGAGTTCTTTCCAGTGGGGGCCCATTTCTTTCACCGTGGGTCCGAGCGTGTTGACGAATAGTTGACTCTCCGCCCAGAACTTGGCGCGCTCGGAACCATGATTGGGCGGCGCCAGCATCACCATGCGGCCGATGCGATCGCGCGTTCGACGATCTCGCTTGTCCGCGGCGAGGTCGGCGAAGTAGCGGCGCGTGACGAGATTGCCCAAGCTGTGCGCGACGAAGTGCAGCTTCTCTGCTTCGTCGAAGCTGCTCACGATCTTCGCTAGCGTTTCGGCGTGATCGGCGACCGTGCCGGACGTGGTGGAGTAGCCGACGTCGACCACCGTGAAGCCGGACTCGCGGAGGTGCTTGACCAGCGACTGCATCGCCCAGCGCCCGCTGCCGAGTCCGTGCAGCACGATCACCACTTCTCCGCGCGCGGGCTTCGCGTCGCCATTTTCGCAGGCCGTGTCGAGGCGACGCTGGCAAACGGATTGAACGCCCCAGGCTTGCCGGCGCTCGTCGTTATCCAGCAGCCGGTAGTGCCCGGTGAGGACGTTCTGCTGAATGCGCCAGCCGCCGATGATCTGCGTGTCGTTCCAATGCTGAAGGCCGCCGAACGTCGGCACGGGCAGTTTCGGCAACTCGCCGCGCGCGGCCGCCAGGATTTCATCGGCGAGATCCTGGGCCGCTGGTTCGTCGCCACGCGACAGCGACGCCAACGAAACACATAGCGCCGCGCAGGCGAACCCGCACCGAAAGAATGTGACGTCCTGACACATCGAATCGGACTCCCGGTGCGACAATAGCTAGCCCCCGCTCAATCCCCGCGCAGTCGCAGTCCTTGGATCGTCAGCTTTTCGCGGACTTCCGTCAGGCTGGTGACACCGAAATTCTTGCACTCCAGCAATTCGTCGCCGGTGCGGCGCAGCAGGTCGCCGATGGTGACCACGCCGAGGCGGATCATGCACTTGCGGGCACGAACCGAGAGATTCAGATCAGAGATCGGCTTGTTGAGCACGACTTGCTCGTCGGCCGACATCACTTCCGGCTCGAAGGTGAATTCCGGCATCGGGCGTTCGTGAGCGAACTGACCCAGTTCCAGCCCCTTCGAGGCCATCATTTCCTTGATTTCGACCAACGAGGTTTCGCCGAAGTTCTTGCTGGCGAGCAACTCTTGCTCGGACGTGCGGGCTAGGTCGCCTAGGGTCAACAGACCCATCTTCTGCAAGCAATTGCGGCTGCGCACCGAGAGCTCGAAATCGGTGACCGGAATGCTCAGCACCTGGCTCATGCGGTCGCGGCGCTTCTGGGCGTCTTCGTCGAAGAACATGTCGCCGGAAGCACGCGCGTCTTTGTAGTACAGCCGGGCGCGCGGCTCATTGGGATGCGCTTCGAGAATGCGCTGGTAGCACTGCACGGCGCGATCGAAGCGCTGGCCGTCCTCGTACAGGACGCCCAAGTTCAGCAACGCCCCGATGTGGCTCGGGAAACGGGTGGCGGAGCGCTCGTAGAGCTTGAGCGCCTCGTCATCGTTGCCCCGGCGATCGTTTTCGAGCGCCAGGCCGAACAAGGCGCCGGCATGGGCCGGGTCGGATTCGACGGCCCGTTCATACAGCGCCACGACTTCCGAGGGATTGTTCCCCAGGGCCGCGACGGTCGCGCCCCGTTGATACAGGTATTCGGCGGTCTGTTCGATAGCGCCGGACAAGCTGTCCAGGGTCGTCATGGCGTCTTGGTGGCGGCCTGCCTGGCGCAGCGCCTCGACCTTGGCCAACGTGGCGAGGCCCACGTCGTAGCCTCCCTTGGAGGCCTTTTGGTAGGCCTCGATGGCGTCGTTGTATTGGCCCTGTGAGGCGCGAGTGCGGCCCAGGTAGAACTGTGCCAACGCGCCGCCGTCGGCGGTGCTCAGCGTCTCCGCGGCGCTGCGGTAGCGACCGAGCAGGTAATAGCAGACCCCCAGCCGGACCTTGCTGGCCGGGGTCGCCTCGCGAACTTCCAGCTCCTGCACGGCCTCGCGCAGCACCCGGTAGTTGGCAAAATCAGCGGAGATCGTGGCCGTGATCTGCTGGATTTCCTGAGGGCCGAACACCGAACCGTCAAGCACAATTCCCTTGAGATCCGTCTGTAGTGCGACCTGCATGGACACGATTCCCCCTGACTGCGATTACCAATGGAAAATGCCCCACGACCGCGCGGGCTTCCTCGCCCCAGCCGCCGAGCCAATAGAAGCGGGTCAAAACGCCGTAAGTCCTTTGCCAGCGGACCCGAAACCAATCGGGTCATGCTATCCGCGCAGGGAAATCCTGTCAACCGGCCGCCGATCGTCCCGCCTCAATCACATTGCAGTGATGTGCTGTAAGACGTGCCGATTGTTGCGCTTACGGCGATGCGGCGCACGAATCTGCACGCCAGAAACTGACTTTGTTCTGGCTACCAGAGGGGGGACTGATAGAATGGAGGAGCTGATCTACCCGTTGCTTGGGTTGGCGTTCCCTGCGCCAAGTGTCGTTAATTGTCGGGTTGCTGATCGATGTCGTTAATCATTCTACGGAGCCTGTTCTTAATCGTGGCCGCGGCGGTCGGCGTGACGATCCTTCGCTCCGGCGTGCTTCCGGAAGAAAACCTGTGGTTGCCCTGGCTCATGTTCCTGGGGGTCATCGGATTGGCGGGCGCCGTCATCGCAGCCGACATCTTCATCCGGACCAAACAACTCGACATCATTTCGTCCGTCTACTTCGGTCTGATTGTGGGCCTGTTCTTGGCCTATGTGGGAGGCTTCGCGCTGACGCCGTTGCAGCTCTCGGAAATGGTCCGCAACCAGGCTCAGCTCGTGCTGGCAATGATTACCTGCTACGTCTGCGTGAGCCTGTTGATCCAAACGCGACACGATTTTCGCTTCTTGATTCCTTACGTGGAATTCTCAAAAGAAGTCAAGGGACTCAAACCGTTCGTGCTCGATACCAGCGTGGTCATCGACGGGCGCATCGCCGACGTGATCGAGGCGAAAGTGCTGGACAGCCAGTTGATCATGCCGCGCTTCGTCTTGGCGGAACTGCAATCGATCGCCGATAGCTCCGACAGGATGCGTCGCACGCGCGGCCGCCGGGGCCTGGACGTGCTGAACCGGTTGCGATCGAACACCGAGGTCGATTTCCAGATCTACGATCGGGAACTTCCGGAATTCGCCGGGCAACCGGTCGACCTCAAGTTGGTGCTGCTGGCCAAGCACTTGGACGGCAAGGTGGTAACCAACGATTACAACCTAAATAAGGTTGCGCGATTGCACGGCGTCGGCGTGATCAACTTGAATGATTTGGCGAACGCGTTGAAACCGATCTTCCTGCCCGGCGAGCATTTTGAAGTCCGGATTGTGAAGCCCGGGGAAGAGTTCGGACAGGGCATCGGCTATCTCGACGACGGCACGATGGTCGTGGTCGAGGCAGGTCGCGAAGCACTCAATCAAATGGTGCGGGTGGCCGTGACCAGCGTCCTGCAAACCAGCGCCGGCCGCATGGTGTTCGCTAAGCGCGAGTCCGGCGCCAAGACTTGACGGCCGACTCCAGCTTATTTTTTGCGCAGCGATACTATGAATTTCTGCAGCAGCTGTGAATCGTGGTTAAATTGCGCTCATTCAACACATGAAACTTCAGCGCCCGCAACCCAGATAGGGGGTTTAATCCTGCGCCCTTGATCTAAGATGGTGTGAGCGGAGTTGCGCGCAGCGTTTTGGATGCCTGGGGTTGGATTCGTTGCGTCGCAAGTTGGAACTCGACTGCTTTTCAGATGACACGCGTGGTGTATGATATGAAGGTGCTGTCGGGAGGGCTGTCGTCCGACCAGCAAACGGGGGAAAAATGTTAACGCGGATTCATTGGACCTCGAGACATTACGTCAAAGTACTGCTCTCGGTCCTAATGCTGTGGTCTACCGCTGGCGTGTTGAAGCTATCTTTGCAACACGCGTTAATCGGACTAGGTTCGACTCCCACGCATTGCCGGACCACTTGCCTTCCGATTCCGGAGCGCAACCTAGGCGGCGCTTCAGAATTCATAGCCTGGCCGTTTGATCGCGCGGCGCGCGGCGCGGAGCCGGAAAAGGCGGAAACCAAGCCTGTGGAAGACGGGCCGCTGTTCGACGGCAAGTCGCTCGACGGTTGGAAGGAATCTGAATTCGCCGGACAAGGCAGCGTCGAAGTCGCTGACGGCCAAATCGTGCTCGGCGTCGGTCAAGACATGACCGGCATCACTTGGGACGGCGGCGAACTGCCGCGCACCAATTATGAAATCGAACTTGAGGCGATGCGCGTCGACGGCGCCGATTTCTTCTGCGGGCTGACGTTTCCGGTCGGCGAAGTTCCGTGCTCTTTGATCGTCGGCGGTTGGGGCGGCACCATCGTCGGTTTGTCCAGTATCGATCGCTTCGACGCCTCGATGAATGAGACGACGAAGTTTATGAGCTTTGACAAAAACAAATGGTACAAGATTCGACTCCGCGTTACGCCGGAGCGGATCGCGGCCTGGATCGACGACGAGCAGGTCGTCGATTTCGAGATCAAGTCGCACAAGATTTCGATTCGCGTGGAAGTTCAAGCCAGCGAGCCCTTGGGCATCGCCTCTTGGCAAACGTCGGCCGCCTTGCGGAACATCCGCTTGCGCCGATTGGACGCGGCGCAAACTGCGCCAGCCTCGGAAGGGCAGGTTCCGGCGCGCGAATGAGCGTTGAGGGCGGTCAGGCGCGTCGCCTGGCCGAGACGTTTCCGTTGCGAGAACGCGGCCGATACCGTACCGCCTAGCGCGGCACTCGCATTGATAGACAACCAAGGATACTTATCTTCATGGCCAAGTCGCTTGATCAATTGTCGGAACTCGTTCGCCACACCGAAGCCCGTTGCAGCGCGGATCGTCTGAATCGCCAGCTAGCCGAAACCACGCAACGACTATCGACGGCGCAAGAGGCTTATCGCGTGGCCTCGGAGCGATCCCAGCAAATCAAGCGCGTCCGGCAACCACAATTGGACGAGTGCGCCATTGACGACGCCAAGTTGAACGAACTGTTGCCGAAGATCGCCCAGCTCAAGAACCATCTTGAATCCTGGGAACAAGCGCAAAAGCTGGTCGCCGATTCCCGTGCCGAGATCGCGCAGCGCCGCCGCGATGCGGAGCAGGAATTGCAAGGCGTGCTCCAAGAAGAAGAGGAGACGCGCAAAGTGCTGGTCGAGGCGCGCAAGGCATACGAGGAAGTTCGCACCGAGATCGAGCGCTTGCAGCCGGACGCCGACGCGACGCTGTCCGAAGGGGACCGGCTGTTGAAGATGAGCGCGACCTTCTTTCCGGAAGGCCAGCTCGAAGCCCTCGAAAAGGAAGTCGATCTCGTCTCCACGCACTTCGACATGCTCTCGCGCGAAGAGCAGATGTCGCAACTGATGGTCTGGGTCGGTCGCGTGCGATTGCTGCAGACCAAGGAGCTGACCGAGGAACTGCACGCGCAAAGCCGGCGCGTGTTTCGCAAGCTGGTCGGCATCTCGAAGGAACACGAGCCGGGCTTCATCGAAGCGTTCCAGCCCACTTTCAAGACGAATTGGGACACCTACATTCGCGACGCCGAGGAGCGGGTCAAATCCTCGGCGGAAGCGAGGCATCGGCGCGCCGACCAGGAACGCTCAATGCGCGATCGACAACTGCAAGAAGAAGAACGCCGCCGCGCCGCGCGGGAAACAGGTCGCCAATTGATCGACGAGCTGCGGGCCGCGATCTCGCACTTCAACCTGCCGGAAGAAGGCGCCGAGGAATTCCGCGAACTGGTCTCACAAGCCATCGCCGTCTGCGGTTCGTCGGACGAAGAAGTCCTGGAACTTGTGATGCCGTACAAAGAACTAATCAACGAAGGCGCCGACTTCCGCGCGTTGCGACGCAACCTGGAGCGACTGCAAGAGGCGGGCGCCGACAAGGACAAGCCGCTCATCGACAGTTGCGCCGACGTGCGCACGTTCACCCAAGGCATGACCGCGCTGATGATTGGCGGCGTCGCCCGCGAGGATGTGCGCCGGCAATTGCAGCGGGTCTTCGATTTCGACGAGTTGGATTGGCAGACGTATGAGTCGTCTCGCCCCGCGATTCTCGACTCGCTCGAGCAACGCATTCGCAACCGAGGCTTGCACCTGCTGTTGTTGATTCGCACGCTGATCGGACACGACGTGCAACAGCGCCTGCGCCCGTTGTGCGAGCAGTTCGAGATCCCCTGCCTGCTCGTCGAACACGGTTATGGCGCCAGTCAAATCGCGCAAACCATTCGTAAGCACTTGACTTCGAACGCCGAACGCGAGTAGACCGACGCAGGCGTCGGGCGGCCTGGCTACCCGCGCCGATACTTCACGATACACCACAGGGCGCGGAATCCGTCGCGCCAGGTGATCTTCTTTCCTTCCGCGTAAGTGCGGCCAGCGTAGCTGATCGGGCGCTCGTGGACGCGGATCTCTGGCAGCGCGGCCACTTTGGCGGTGATCTCCGGTTCGAAGCCGAAGCGATTCTCGCGCAGCCGCGGAGCGATCCGCTGAATTACGTCGCGCCGAAAGAGCTTGTAGCACGTCTCCATGTCCGACAGATTCAGATTCGTGAACGCGTTGGAGAGCAGCGTCAACACGCGATTGCCGACGTAGTGCCAGAAGTACAGTACGCGCTGGTTGTCGCCGCGAAAGCGACTGCCGAACACCACGTCCGCCTGGCCCTCGATGATCGGCTGCGCCAGCCGCGGCAATTCGCTGGGGTCGTACTCCAAGTCCGCGTCCTGCACTGCTACGATATCGCCGGTGGAAGCCGCGAAGCCTGCGCGGAGCGCCGCGCCCTTGCCTTGGTTGCGCGGTTGCAAGACGATCGTGAAACCCGGCTCGGAGCGCCATTGCTCCAGCAGCTCGCGACTGCCGTCGGTGCTGCCGTCGTCGACCAGTACGATTTGCGTCGGCAATCCGCATTGCCGCACGCGCTCGACGATTTTCGCCAGCGTCGCAATCTCGTTGTAGACGGGAATCACGACGGATAGGCGAAAGCCCGCCGGGATTCTATAGATTCCCAACTGCCGGCACGACGCGACGCCCAACAGCGATTCGCAGAGCGCGATCCGATCGAGATGTTCGTCGCCGGCGAGCATCTCGGCCAAGCGCCGCGCGACGTCGGTTTCTTCCTCGGACGCGGACGGCGTAGGCAATGGCTCGGGCATGCGACAAGAACTCAGTGCTGCGGATCAGACCCAGATCAAGGTTATGGTAAGCGCGAACGGCGTCGCCGATCAAGATGCAATGCTAGCAACGCTTTGCTGGCGCCATTCCGCGCGAGAAAAAAAAGTCGTCGCCGGGTTGCTTGACAATCGCAAGCCAATTCGCACAATGTCCGCTGCCACATGTCGTGTGGAAGCCAGTGAAAGTCGACATCGTCTTGTCGGCTTCGCGGCGCGCGGGCAACCTCGGCCCGTTTGAGTGCGACTCGCAACGCCCGGCGCGGAAACTTCGCGCTGAGATTGCGCGCCGGCAGGATTTGAATGAAGATGATGTCGCCTTGACATCGTGTTGATTTGCTGTGGGGGGCGGCGACAGTAAGGATCGACTGTCGGCGACTGGTTCGTGGCCTGGAAGTCCCCGCCAACAGCATTTCGGCCCGTCCGTCAGGGCTTGCTAGACGTCGCGGGGCGTCGACGCGATCCATTGAGATGGAACGTCGACGCCCCGTTTCGTTTTCCGGGTCCGTGAATTGTCACGAACATGCCTCGCGCGCTGTTAGCACTGGGAGCCAATCAAGGCGATCGCGCCGCGACGCTTGCGGCGGCCCTCGAATCGCTCGCGAGTCAGTCGGAGATCCGTGAAATCTCGCGGTCAAGTTGGCGCGAAACTGCGCCGATCGGAGGGCCGAGCGCTCAAACGGCATTTCTCAACGGCGCTTCCCTGATCGAAACGTCGTTGTCGCCTCACGATCTGTGGAAGCGGCTCGCCGACACGGAAACTGACTTTGGGCGTCGGCGTACGGAACATTGGGGGGCGCGGACATTGGATCTCGATCTGCTGCTCTATGAGGAGCAAGTCGTCGATGACGACGTGCTAACCGTGCCGCACCCTCTCTTCGCGCTCCGCCGCTTCGTGCTGGAACCCGCGGCGGAAATCGCCGGTTCGATGCTGCATCCGACGCTCGGCTGCACGATCGAGGAGATTTGGCGCCACGTGCAGGTCGCTCCACAGGAGGCGAAAATCATCGGCGGCTCGTCGGAAGATCGCGCGATGCTTGCCGCACGTATCGCGTTGCACGGCGAAGCGTGGCTTCTGACCAATCACGATGCGATTCACCCGCGGCTGACGATCGAACTGCATGACCTTGGTGACACGTCGCCCGACGAAAGGCGGCGCGTATTGACTCGTTGGGACGACGGGCTCGTGCTGCAAGCTGATACCAGAAATCTGAATGCGGCGGCTCGGGAAGCGGTGCTGGCAATGCAGGGGCTCGCGGATTGATCGCTCGGTCGAAATTGGAGACAGGCGACTCACTTCGCCAGACTGCCGTTTCGGCTAGCAACTTCCGCTCCCCCTCGCTGGCGGTGCGGGCTGGTGTTGCCGGACTTTACTTCGACGGCATTCGAAGCGACTTGGAAAGTCGTCCACAAATGGCGCAAACTCCGTAGCCGGTGGCTATAATCACGCCGGGGCCGCGTCCACCGGTTGAGCGTTTCGAGCACCATGCGACGATCCATTTTTGGCATTCTATTGGCCTGGTCTGCGGCGTCCACGTTCGCCATGGCGGACACGCCGATGTTTTCGTTTGCTCCTCCGGCGATAGCGGACCCTGCCGCGGAGGGGACCGATGGGTTTCGGTTCCGTCCTAACGTCGACATCGAGGTCACGGCGCTCGGCTACTTTGACCATCTGCAAAACGGCTTTCCCGTTTCGAAACAACATCCGGTAGCGCTCTACGATTTCGCTACGAAGCAACGGCTCGTGCGCGTCGTCGTCAACACGGCGAGCACCCTGGCAGGAATCTTTCGCTACACGGCGATCGAACCATTGCGACTGAACGCCGGCCAGAGCTACGTCGTTGCCGGCTACACGCCGCTCGTTCCATTGAATGCGGCGGAAATTCCACTTGATGAACTAGCGGTCGATTCCCACATCACCTACCAAGACTATCGCTTCGCGATCGGCGGGACAGACGTTGTTTTTCCAAACGAAGTCAATCCGCCGGCCTTCAGCGTGCCCTTCTTCGGCCCGAATCTGCTGCTTCGTACCGTTGCTGACGATCAGCCAGGCGACACGAACGGCGATGGCTCGGTCGACATTCAGGATTTGAACAATGTCCGCAATCAGTTTGGTGCGACGGGCAATCCAGTCCTCGGCGACACGGCGCCGTTCGACGGCGTCGTCAGCATCGACGATTTGAACGCTGTGCGCAATAACTTTGGCGCGGGATCGGGCAATGCCGTGCCGGAGCCGAGCGCTGTTTACTTGATGATCGGATGCGGCCTGGCGTCCTGCGTACTACTCGCCCGACGCGGCGCGATGCCGTAAACTCGGCGTCCATGGACGCCACCGCCGCCGTTCGACCCGCCTCGGGTTCCCCGTCGCTCTGCACCACGGTCGCGTTGGCGGCAATGGCCGGCGGGCTGGGTTGGGGGATTCGCGGTCAATATGGGCACGAAACCGGCGCGATGATTGCCGGTCTGCTTGTGAGTCTCACGTTGGTACTGTTGCACTGTCCCGGCGGAATCTCCTTGCGGCTCGCGCGCGCAGTCGCTTGGGGCACGATCGGCGTGGCCTTCGGCGGTTCGATGACCTATGGCCAAACGGTCGGTCTGACGCATGACGCGGCGCTGGTTGGCAATTGGGAAGCGCTGCGCTGGGGAATGCTCGGCCTCTCGCTCAAGGGCGCGCTCTGGATCGGCGGCTGCGGTTTGTTCCTCGGCATGGGCTTGAGCGGCAAGACGTACCGCGCCGTCGATTGGGCTTGGATCATGGCCGGCATGATCGGACTGGCGCTCGTCGGGATGCGCTACTTCAATGAGCCGTTCGATCCGGCCGCGCGCGTGCTACCGAGGGTTTATTTCTCCGCCGATTGGCGATTCCTGCCGGGCGCTGAACTGAAGCCGCGCCCCGAGGTCTGGGGCGGCATGTTGCTCGCGCTGGTTGGCGCCGTCTTGTATGTCGGCGTTGCTCGCGGCGATCGCCTGGCGCTACGCTTGGCCCTCTTCGCCATGCTCGGCGGCGCGATTGGTTTTCCGCTGGGGCAATGCATTCAAGCGTTTCATGCCTGGAATCCGCAATTGTTTCAAACGGGCATCGGCAAGTCGATCGATCCGATCAACTGGTGGAACTGCATGGAGACCACGTTCGGGGCAACTTGGGGCGGAGTGCTGGGATTGGGGGTATGGTTGAACCGCGCGCGGATTGCGCCGCTCAACGAGCCCGTGACCAGCACGATGCCGCTTTGGTTGGAATTCGTGCTCGTCGCGGTACACATCTTTTCGCTGGTGGCCGAAGAATTCGTCACGGTCGCGTGGTTCTCGCCGATCGCCGATCTCGCGTTGCCGATGGGCGTAATCCCTTTGATGGCCGTCGCCGGCGGTCGCCTTTGGCCGTACTTGATGGTGCTGCCGTTCACGCTGGGGCCGATCGCCGGCAAAACGCTGCGCGAATTGGCTTATGAAGATGGAAAGATTTCCGTCGGCGTGGGTTGGGCCGTGTACTTCGCGGCACCCATGGTGATCGCCACGGCCTTCGCGTTCTGGCAAGCGCAACCGGCCCGCGCGGCACAAACCGGTCGCCGATTCGCCGGCGGCACGCTGCTGTTCGTCACGTGGATGTACTACACGCTCAACCACTGCTTCTTCGAATTCCCGCTGCTGTGGCCGACTCACCAGCGCACGCCGAACGACCTGGTGTTCCTAGGCTGCGCGATCGGCCTGACCTGGGCGGCGTGGCGATTTCGCGACACGCCGCTGGAGTGCCGTACATAGTCTCCTTTCGCTCCGCGAAAGGGCGGGCTTTCGCGGAGCGAAAGCAGACACGGGCGCGCCCCAATTCATCCCGATTCGTGCCTCGTTCAATAGAGACAAAAAGCAACGCCGACCTGGCGAAAGGCTATATTCCGTTGGAAACCGAAATACCTGAGGTCATCGCCATCGATTCTTTATGAAATCTATCCTGCCACCCGCGTGGACGTTGCCGCAACAGATTCGCGACCGCTTGGGCGAAACCGCCGGACGCCAACGCGCCATGGAGGCCGAAGGGCATTTATTGCTGGTGCTGCACCAGCCCCCCACGGCCGCCGATCCGGAACGCGTCGGTCGCCTTTTTTGGCGCGATCCGACCGGGGCATGGAAATCGAACGCCTGCGGCGCGGGGATTCAGGGGCTCAAGTCGCACATCGACGAATTCGCCAACAAGATCGACAAATGGGAGGACGCGCTCCAAGTCGCCACGAGCGCTACGGCGTTCTATGGCATCCTGCGCGAATTGACGCCATTGGCGCGGACCGCGCGAAACCTGCATGCGGCATTGCAGCAAGGACGTGAACTCTGTCCTGATGATCGAGACTTGATCGCGCTGCGTGACCGCGCCGGTGAATTGGAACGCGCCGCGGAGTTGGCCCAACAGGATGCCCAGGCGTCGCTCGATTTCCAAGTGGCGTACCACCAGGAACTGGAATCGCAGCGAAGCTATGAGATGGCCGTGGCGACGCATCGACTCAATTTGCTCGTCGCGCTCTTCTTTCCGATCGCCACGCTCAGTTCCATTTTCGGCATGAACATGGCCCACGGCTTCGAGAGCGCCCCGTCGCCCGCAACCTTTTACGTCGTGCTGGGCGCAGGTCTCATCGCCGGATTGATTCTGGCGATCGGCGTTGGCCGGCGCCCGGCGCCGATTGGACAACAGGGACGCGCGAAACCAGCGCCGCCCCGACGCACATGACGCGGCGCGTAGCGATCCTCTGCGAGTTCGGCACGCTCAACGGCGGCGAGCATTCTCTCTTGGCCGTCTTGCCGAGGCTTATTGCCTGCGGCTGGACGCCGACCGTGTTCGGCCCTGCTTCCGGCGCACTCATGGCCACGCTCCGCGCGCGCGACATCGCCGTGGAACCGATCGAATATCGCGCCAGTGATGGCGGCGCTCGGCCGCGCAATCTGTTGCGCGAAGAAATTGCTGATCGCTTGCGAAGTCTCGAGCCTAGTTTGCTGCACGCGAATAGCCTATCGATGGGCCGGCTGTCCGGGCCGGTCGCCGAGGCGCTGGCATTGCCGAGCATCGCGCATCTCCGTGACATCGTCGGTCTGAGTAAGGCCGCCGTGGGCGATCTGAATCGTCATCGCCGCTTGCTCGCCGTCTCCGCGGCCACGCGTGAAGCGCATGTGCGGCAAGGATTGATCCCGGAACGAACCTGCGTGCTTTATAACGGCGTCGATGTGACAGAATTTCAACCTAGCGAACCGAACGGCTGGTTGCAGCGTGAATTGGGACTGCCGCACGACGCACAGTTGATCGGCTGCGTGGGACAGTTGATCTTGCGCAAAGGTCAGCACGTCCTGGCCGACGCGGCGGCGATGCTCGCGGATCGCTGGCCGACGTTGCAGTACGTCTTCGTCGGCACAAGACATTCCGAGAAAGAGGAAACCAGGCGGTTTGAGGAAAACCTCCGCAGCACGTTTTCCAGCGGCGCGCTCGCCAGCCGTGGACATTTTCTCGGCGTCCGCACCGACGTGCCTAGCTTGCTGCGCGAGCTGACGTTGTTGGCCCATCCGGCGCGGCAAGAGCCGTTCGGGCGCGTGCTGCTCGAAGCGGGCGCGAGCGGCTGTGCAATCGTCGCCACGGACGTCGGCGGGACGCGCGAGATCTTTGCGCCGGACAGCGAAGCGGCGGTGCTGATCGCGCCCGACGATCCGCGCGGACTTGCCGAGGCGATCGAAGAATTGCTGCTCCACCCGGAACGTCGTGCGGAGTTGGGCCAACGTGCTCGTCGCCGGATCGTGGATGCCTTCGGCGCGGAACGGTCTGCCGAAGGACTGCTGCGGCACTACAATGAAGTGTCTGACGCGAATGGCACTGTCGCTTGTCTCGCTTGATCTTACGACGAGTGGGCTTTTCCTGCGAGCAGTGTGGTGCGGGCTAGGTGGCGTGGCTGGGTCAGCAGTT
>JAWXBP010000481.1 GCA_034440135.1 Planctomycetia bacterium | reverse complement strand
GTTTTTAAGGACCTTGGTCCGCACTGCAAAGATCCCTTCATTCAACGACAGCTCCGCGATCTCTCCACGCGGCGACAGCCGACCGTAATCCTGATCGACAAGGAGCGATTGCCGGACGGCGCGCGCCGGCTGACGGTTCCGCTCAAGTTGGAATTGCCCGACGCCGCGGAATTGGAGCAAGTCGTCCGCGACACGTTCCGCAAGGCGCGGATCGAGAGCCTGCAAGAGATCAGCGTCAAGCTGACCAAACGCGAGTTCGAGCAACTGGTGCAAATGCTCCGCGGCCTGACCTGCACCGACGCCGCGCGGGTCATCAACATGGCTATTCACGACGACTTGTCGCTCACGCAGGACGATATTCAAGGCATCGTCGAAGCCAAGCGATTGCTGCTCGAAGGGAGCGGTTGCCTGGAATCGATCGCCGTCAACATGTCGGTCGACGAAATCGGCGGTCTCGCGCGGCTCAAGTCCTGGCTTGCCCTGCGGCGCGACGGCATGGGCGCCCGGGCGAAGGAATTCGGTCTCGATCCGCCGCGCGGCATGCTGCTGCTGGGCGTGCAAGGTTGCGGGAAGAGTCTGTGCGCCAAGATGGTGGCCGCCGATTGGAAGTTGCCGCTGTTGCGGATGGACCCCGGCGTGCTCTATCAGAAGTTCATTGGCGAAAGCGAAAGTCGGCTGCGCGAGGCGCTGATTCAGGCGGAGAAAACCGCGCCGGTCGTGCTTTGGATCGACGAAATCGAAAAGGCCTTCGCCTCGGCCGGCAGCGAATCGGCCGACGGCGGATTGTCGCAACGCATGTTCGGCACGCTGCTCTCCTGGATGCAGGACCACCGCAGCCCCATCTTCTTGGTCGCCACGGCGAACAATATCTCCTCGCTGCCGCCGGAGCTGATGCGCAAAGGGCGCTTCGACGAAATCTTCTTCGTCGACGTGCCCGGGCCAGAATCGCGCAAGCAAATCCTGGAAGTGCATCTAGGCCGCCGCAAACGCAACCCACGCAACTTTGCGCTGGACGCGTTGGTCACGCTCACCGAAGGTTTCAGCGGCGCGGAGTTGGAACAACTCATCGTGGCGGCGCTCTATCAAGCCTTCGGCGCCGACGAGGAATTGAACGACGCCCACCTCCGCATCGCCGCCACGAGCACCAAACCTTTGTCAGTCGTGATGCGCGAGCAAATCACCTCGCTACGCAACTGGGCCAACAACCGCTGCGTCCCGGCGGACTAAGCGCGAAGAATGACGAATTTCGAAATCCGCCATTCTCGTCACCCGCCCTCTTTCTCCACTGCTTCGCGCGCAGCTAAGACGTGGGACAGCACCGATTGCATGCGGGATTCGTCCGCGAATGGGGACAGCACGTACGACTTGAGGGCTGAGATCGGCGCGCCGTAGTCGCTCATCCGGTAACAATCGGTCATCGAGATCACGACGCCGCGCCCTTCGATGGCTTCGGCCTGGACGTGCTCGAAGATCCGGCGATTGTAGGCGTTGTGCGCGAGCAGTTGATCGCGGAACTTCGGGTCGCTCCGCTCCCTGTCCTTGATTGTGAACGTGTTCACGCCGTGCGGATAAACGCGGAACAGCGTCACCGGGCCGACGTTGTCGCCGTTGAGTACCGTCACGTCCGGATGCGATTCGATCTTCTCGCGGAACACTTCGGCCATTTCCACCGCGTGCCCCAACAGCGTGCGAAGACCTTCCTTGCCGAGCAACAGCAAATTCGCGAGCGCCGCCATCGGCCCGGTCGCCGAGCGGCTGGTTTCCAACGTGAACATGCCGGGGTGATATTCGCCCGATTGATACAAGTACGGCATCGCGTCGCGCGCCCGGGCCACGTATTTGAAATCGTGGGCGTCCTTCACGAGCACCAGCGAGGAGATATACGGCACGTACGCGGTCTTATGAAAATCGATGCCGATGGAATCCGCCAGCGCCAGGTGCTGGACGCGGTACTGCGCCTCGGCGAGCGAGCGCACCGTCCGGCCGCGGAAGCCGAGCTCGTTCTGTTCGTAGCTGTAGTCGTTGAACACGCTCCAAGCCCAACCGATGACGGCGTCGGCATGCACATGTGGCCGATAGTCGAGCTTGAACTCCTCGACCAGTTCGTCGCGCAGTTGCACGATCCCTTCCAGATCGTCGATGCCAAAGGCGTCGGTCGATCCCATCGTGGCGACGATCGCGGCGATACGCTTGCCGGATTCGATCGCCTTGCGCGCGGCGATGGCCAATTCACCCAGCTTGATCGAGTTATCCGGATGCGTCGCGATCCGTTGGACGCTTTCCTGGCCAATACCGAGCCAGGCGGCGACGGTCTTTACGGCGTAGTGGCTTTGATCGGAAGCCAACACGACGACCGGTTCGCGCACGCCGTGCTGCAAGCAGCCCGGCAGCGCCTTTTCGAGGCCGATCTTCACGCCGTAAAGCAACGTGCCGGTGCCGCCGAACGTGAACACTCCGCCGGACTGTTCAGGATCGTACCCGATCATCGCGGCCGTCATCGCCACGGCGCGGACTTCGGCCTCGGCCAGGCGACGCGACGATTCATCGCTGCAAAGATTCGGATTGTAAATCGCCGGCAGCAGCACGCCGATGATGCTGGCCAGCGACGGATACGGCACCACGTTGATCTGGCTGCGCGGATGTCCCCAGATGAACATCCCTTCCAGATAGCTCACCAACTGCGGAATCACCTGCTCCAGCGGCTGCTGTCCGTCGGCGACGCGTGCCAATCGCGCGGCGTCGTAATCGGGTTCCGCGGGTGACCCCAGAATCGGCGCGCGGGATTTCAACTCGTCGACCTGGTTGAGCGCGCGGAGAATCGAAAACACCGCATAAGCGTCATGCACCGGGTCCGACACCGGCTGCGGGAATTCTCGCCGGATTTCATCGAGCAGTTTGCGGTAGCGAGGGGCCATGAGGTTGCTATTGTTGAGCCAGAATCTCCGCAATCGCCGCATTCACCGCCGCCGAGCGTTCCATCGGCGCCATGTGACCGGCGCGCGGGATAATCACTAGCCGCGCGCCGGGCACGCGCTCCGCGTCGGCTTTCATCATCTCGACCGTGGTGAGCGCGTCGTGCTCGCCGCAGATCATCAGCGTGGGCGTGTGGATCGTCTTGAGCCAGTCGCCCATGTCGGGGCGTTCGGCCATGCCGAGTTGAGCGCCGGCGATCGTGGCCGCGGGCGTATTGAGGATCATGCGTTTCACTTCCTCGACGACGTCCAGGCGTCCGGTCATCGTCTCGGGTCCGAACAACTTCGTCGGCATTTGCTCGGCGACCATCGTGCTGCCGCGTTCCATCACCTGAGCGGCCATTTTGCGGCGCACCTCGGCCCCCATCGCGTTGTCCGCGCCGCTGCGGGTATCGCATTGAATAAGCAACCGCACGCGCTCCGGGAATTTTCGCAGGAACTGCCAGCCGACGTAGCCCCCCATCGAGAGTGCACAAAACACGATCGGCTCATGCACTTCCATCGCGTCGAGCAGGTCCGCCAGATCGTCGGCGTGGGCTTCCATCGTGAGTGGCCGCACCGCGTCAATCGTCGTTGCCTGCGAACCGGCCGCGGCGCTCTGCCCAAACCCGCGCAAATCCGGCGCGATCACGCGATGCGACTTGGCGAAATGCTCGAGCTGCGCCCGCCACATCGTGTGATCGAGCGGGAAGCCGTGTACGAAAAGCACGGGCGCACCTTGACCGGCCTCGTAGACGTTCAAGGAACCGTTGGAAATGGGGACTTGTCGGAGCATAGTTTATCGTTTGCCTTGTGCTGCTCTATCAGGAAGTGAGTTCTCTTCTCGTGCATCGAACACGCGATCTTTCATCCTTTCCACAGACTGCGTGCGGCGCGCGTGTTCACGTGAATCCAGTACAGACACAGCTAGCGCGGCCAACAGAGGCATCGTCAAGAAACCAAAAATTGTCGCGTAGATTGTCGGTCCCGGGACTTGCCGAAAAGCAAGGTACCAAAAAAACAATCCGACCACTGCGACGATTCCGAAGAGGATGGCCTCCCATGCGCCAAAATGGCGCGCAAATGCCGAAAAGCAACCTGCCATCGCCGTTAGCAACAGCACCGTCTTCAGGTGAAATGCCCAACCGTTCATGGCCGACACTGGTTGTTTCAATTGCTACTTCTACTGTCTCCCGTCAGCGCCGTTGACGGATGCGCTTCGGGGGTAACGAGTTGCGTTTTTTGTATTGGTAGAAGCGGGCGAGTTCGTTGCGT
>JAWXBP010000480.1 GCA_034440135.1 Planctomycetia bacterium | reverse complement strand
GAACACTTCAAACTAGAAATCAAAATCCCACCTTCCATCCTATAGGACCCCTCGCCATGCCCACCGCTACCGCTCCTTCCGTTCAGAACGTGCCGGATACCAAGCTTGGTCATTTGTACGAAGAGCACATTCGTCTGATCCTCGAGAAGGACATTGATGGGATCCTCGAGCAGTACACCGAAGACGCGGTGTTGATCAGCAGCTTCGAGAAACGCCCGCTGTACTTCCGCGGCCGCAACGAACTGCGCGAGCATTTCCAAGGCATCCTGGGCATCCAAGGCTTGGAAACGAAGATCGCTTTCTGGGCCGAAACGCAGAGCCCGGAAACGTTGATGATCGTCGAAGACATCACGATGGAGACCGCGGGCGGTCCGGCCAAGATGCGGTTCGCTGATAGCTGGGTGTTGCGGAACGGCAAGATCGCCATCCACTTCGCCGGCATGGTGCAGTATCCCGACGGCTCGTTGGCATAAGTCGCGTCCGCGCGGCCAGCGTGCCAAGGGTACTGACGATCCTTCCATTCCATCACAACGGAAAGAACCCATGAAATACAAACTTCTCGGCCGCAGCGGTCTGCGCGTCTCGGAACTGTGCCTCGGATGCGCCACGTTCGGTACGAACTGGGGCACGATCGGCTCCGACAAGCAGGAAAGCGGCCGCATCTTCGACGCTTTCGTCGAAGCCGGCGGCAATTACATCGACACCTCGAACAAGTATCAGGAAAGCCAGTCCGAGCAATTCCTGGGCACATTCATTCAGCACGATCGCGATCGCCTCGTGGTCGGCTCGAAGTATTCGCTGTTCGACGGCTTCGCCGACGGCAACGATCCGAACGGCTGCGGCAATCACCGCAAGAACATGCGGCGCTCGGTCGAAGGCAGCTTGAAGCGCCTCAACACCGACTACATCGACCTGCTCTGGATTCACATTTACGACTACACCACGCCGATCGACGAAATCCTCCGTGGGCTCGACGACCTGATTACGTCGGGCAAGATCCATTACGCCGGCGCGTCGAACTTCCCGTCGTGGTGGATTTCGAAGGCCAACACGATGGCGGATTTCCAGGGCAAGAACCCGTTCGTCGCCACGCAGTTGGAATACAGCATCGTCGAGCGTTCCTGCGAGCCGGAATTTCTGCCGATGGCGCACGAGATGGACATCGCCCTCGTGGCCTGGAGCGCACTCGCCGGCGGCATGGCGACTGGCAAGTACAACCGCAGCGGCTTCCAGCAAGATGAGCTCCGCCGCCTGGTCGATGAAGTTGATCCGGCGAAGAACCATTATTGGCACGCCATGACGGCGCGCAATCTGAAGATCATGGACGAAGTCGTGAAGATCGCCGACGAAATCGGTCGCCCCTGCGGCCAGGTTTCCCTCCGTTGGTTAATGCAACAGAAGGTCGTCACGATCCCGATCTTCTCCGCTCGCACCGCTGAGCAAGCCAAGGAAGACCTGGGCGCCTGCGACTTCACGTTGACCGACGATCAGATGCGCCGCCTGACCGAAGCCAGTATGCCGGCCATCGGTTCGATCATGCCGAACTCGGGCGCGTATCCGTACCCGATGCTCGAATACGGAAGCCCGGCCTTGCCCGAGTTCTACTCGCGCGGCCTGCTGTTCGGCAACGTGGAAGACAAGATCATCAACCACCGCCGGATCTACGGCTATCAGTACCACCGCAACCAAGCGGCGCCGAACGCTCCGCAGCCGGCGCTGGCGTAACGCCTGGGATTGTTCAAGTGATGAGTGATGAGTGCGGAGTGATGAGTATTCTCATCCTCCATTCATCACTCATCACTCCGCACTCATCACTTCCCGCCTCGGAGCCTCCCCATGCCCACTCCAAATTTCGACTACATCGTCATCGGCGCCGGTTCGGCCGGGTGCATTGTGGCGAATCGGTTGACCGAAAACGCTGACGTTAGCGTGCTGCTGCTGGAAGCAGGCGAGCGCGATACGAAGCCGGAGATTCATGATCCGCGCGGGTTTGTGAGTCTGATGGGCTCCAGCGTCGACTACGCATATCAATCCGAACCGGAACCGTACATGAACGGCCGGCGGATTATGCTCAATCGCGGCAAGACGCTCGGCGGCACGAGCGCCACGAACGCGATGATCTTCATCCGCGGGCATCGCCTCGACTTCGATCACTGGAATTACCTTGGCAACGAAGGCTGGGGCTACGACGAAGTCCTGCCGTACTTCAGGAAGTCCGAAGACAACGAAAACGGCGCCAACCCATTCCGCGGCGTCGGCGGTCCAGTCCGAATCACCAACTACACGACGTTCACCAAGCCGTCGCCGGCCGCCGAGGCGTTCGTCAACGCGGGCGTGGAACTTGGCTTCCGCGGCGGGCCGAAGTGGGACTTCAATATCGACGCCGCGGACGAATCGTGCGGCTACTACCAGTTCAATATCACGCGTGATGGCCAACGCTGCAGCACGGCGGTCGCGTACTTGAATCCGATTCTCAGTCGTCCGAACTTGACCGTTCGCACCGGCGCGCAAGTCTCGCGAATTGTCATCGAGAACGGCCGCGCGGTGGGTGTCGAAGTGCTGGTCGACGGCAAACCACAACTTATCCGCGCGTCGCGCGAAGTCGTCCTGAGCGCCGGCGCGTTCGATTCGCCGAAGCTGCTGATGCTCTCCGGCATCGGCGATTCCGCGGAATTGAAACGGCAAGGCATCGCCGTCACCGCTGATTTGCCGGGCGTGGGTCAGAATCTGCAAGATCACTTGCTGATGCCGAGTGTGTTCCGCTCGAAGGTCGATCAGCCCGTCCCGCCGCTGCTGGCCGAAAGCGGCATGCTGACCCGTACGCGACAGGGCCTCGGCGCTGCCGCGCCGGACTTGCAAATCAACTTCAACGCCACGATTCCGGCATTGCTGCCAAAGGATTGTCCTCATCGCGGCCCGAGCTTCACGTTCATCACGATTCTCGTTCGCCCACAGAGCATCGGGTACGTCAAGCTTCGCTCGACGAATCCGGCCGACGCGCCACTGATTCAAGAAAACTACTTGCAGTCCGAAGCCGACGTGCAAGTGCAATTGAAGGCGATCGGACTGTGCCGGGAACTGGTTCGCACCAAGGCCTTCGCCGGCATCTACGACGGCGAGGCATTGCCCGGCGCGGGACGGAGCGAATCGGACCTGCGCGAGTACGTCCGCTCGCACGCCTCGACGATCTGGCACCCGACCGGCACCTGCAAGATGGGCCGCGATCGGATGGCGGTCGTCGACCCGCAACTGCGCGTGCACGGCGTCGAAGGCCTGCGCGTCGTCGATGGCTCGATCATGCCGAGCATCGTGAGTGCGAATCCCAACGCCGCGATCATCATGATCGGCGAAAAAGCCGCCGACCTGATCCGCGGCGCCTCGAAACCCCAAGTCGCCCGAGCCACGTCCTTCGACGCCGCCCTCCCATGGCGCGCAGCGAACGGCACGCCGGTCACGGTTGCTTAGTCAAACCAATTTGAACCGCGACTCTGCGCCTCCGCGGCAAAGGATCGCCTAATCACATTCTGGAGCCCGTCCATGCTCAAGTTCTCTCACCTGGCCGTCAACTGCCGCGACATGGCAGCGATTGAAAAGTTCTACACCGATCACTTCGGCTTTCGCCGCGCGCGAGTGATTGATCTGGGCGATGACCAGATTGTTTTCCTGCGCAACGGCGACGCGTATCTCGAACTTTTCCGTGCGAAGGGCGAAGGACCCGCGCCGGCGGACAAGGACGGCCCGACCTACGCCGGTTTCCGGCACATCGCGTTTCAAGTCGACGACGTTGATAAGACGCTGGCGGCAATGGGCGCCGCCGCGGTGATCAGCCACGGTCCGTTTAGCTTCAACGACTTCATCCCCGGCTGGCGCACCGTCTGGGTCAAAGACCCGGAAGGCAACGTGGTGGAAATCAGCCAAGGCTTTCGGGACGCGGAGTAAATCCGAGGTTGCCCGCGAAACACGCGAAAGGACGCGAAAGATAAGGAATAGAGTGTGTGAGGTCCACGGAACACACGGAAAGGGCAGGGGTGAAAGTGGGTGCAACTGGCCGTCCGCGTGTTTAGTCGACCCCCTCACGATTGTTTCAATTCCTCGCAACTCACACTTTCCGTTTCCGTGTTCTTCCGTGTATTCCGTGGACCACATTCCGGCCCTCCTTTTCGCGTCCTTTCGCGTGTTTCGCGGGCAAACCTGAGTGCCGCCGCCCCTTGGCGGGCTCTTAGCTGGCGGTTATGATTCGGGGTTTCACACGTTCCCACCGCATTTCCCCGGGGTCTGGCGAAAGATGAGCGAGCAAGTTCAGGTGCATTGGCACGAGAGCAGCGTTTCCCGCGCCGAGCGCGAGCAATTGAATGGCAACAAGGGTTGCGTAGTTTGGTTCACCGGACTGAGCGCCTGTGGCAAAAGCACCGTCGCGAACCTGGTCGATCACAAGCTCCATGCCCTCGGTTGCCACAGCTTTGTGCTGGACGGCGATAACGTCCGCCACGGCCTGAACGCCAGCCCGGCCATTTTGAAGGGCCGTCACGACGAGGACTTTGCCAAGCGCTTCGGCCTCGGCTTCTCGGCCCAGGACCGCGAGGAAAACATCCGCCGCATCGGCGCCGTCGCCCAGCTCTTCTCGGAAGCCGGCCTGATCACGCTCACGGCGTTCATCAGCCCCTACCGCAAGGACCGCGATGCCGCTCGAGCCCTGTTGAAGGACGGCGACTTCGTCGAAATCTTCGTCGACGCCCCGCTGGAAGTCTGCGAAGCCCGCGACCCGAAGGGGCTCTACAAGAAAGCCCGCGCGGGCGAGCTCAAAGGCTTCACCGGCATCGACGACCCGTACGAAGCTCCGCTCAAGGCCGAGCTTCGCCTCGACGCCGGCGCCAAGACCGCCGATCAACTCGCTGACGAAGTCATCGCGTACTTGCGCACTTCGGGCAAGATCAAGTAGGAAGTCAGAACCCAGCACGCGTCGACGTGAACGATCGAGTCGGAAGCGTGAGCGCGCTTCCGGCTCAAATTCGTACTATGGAACGCCGCCCGCTAGTTTCCACCAATCGACCGGCGATTCGAATCCAGTCGCGTCCCAAGCCGCTTCCGCCAATACCGGCGACACTGCGCGAAGTGCGATCTCGGTGCGGTTGCTGGCGCGACTCGGATCTGACGGCAAGTTGGGACGAGTGTCATTCAACACAATCCCGGCCACCGGCAAGCCATCTCCAAACGCGGCGGCCGCGATCAGGGTTTGCAGGACGTGATTGATCACGCCGATACGGTTCGCGGCCACGACAACCAAAGGAAGGCCAAAGTCGGCGGCCAGGTCGGCGACATATTCTTCGTCGCCCAGCGGCGACATCAAGCCGCCAGCGCCTTCCACGATGACGATGTCCGAACGCTCGCGCCAATAGTCAAGTCCGGATCGCATGAGATCGGCGTCCAACGACTTGTCTTCCGCTCGCGCCGCTAAGTGTGGCGCAAGCGGCGCGGCGAATCGCTGTGGGCAGACGTGTTTCATTTCGCCGGGTCGACCGGCGGCTTCCCACAGTGCTTCGGCGTCCGTTGAGACGAGCTGACCATCCCGAACGACGCACCCGCTAGCCACCGGTTTGTAGACGCCCACGCGCCGGCCTTTAGCGACCAGCGTCCGCGCGATCAATGCCGCGACGTAGGTCTTCCCGACGTCGGTGTCGGTTCCGGTGATGAACAGTCCAGGCACGTTAGCACTCTCTCGTGAAGCGTTAGCCGAGATTGTAACGCGTCCCCAGTCCCGTGCGCGGGCCCCACGCTAGGCGAGCAACTCTCGAATGATTTCCCCTTCCGCAAGTTTCAGCGGACGGCCGATCGGCGTGATGACTTCCTTCGCCGGGTCGATGCCAAGTGCGTGCAGGAGCGTGGCATGCAGGTCTGGAAAAGACTTCGGGTTCGGCGTTTCGCGGCCGCCGTCGGGATCGGTTTCGCCGAGCACCACGCCGGCGCGAATTCCGCCGCCGGCCAGGGCGACAGTAAAATTGTGCGGCCAATGATCGCGCCCGCCGAGCGGGTTAATGTCGGGCGAGCGTCCGAACTCGCCGCCGCAGACGACGATGGTATTCTCCAGCAGCCCACGTTCGCGCAGATCGCTGATTAAGCCCGCGAACGCCGGATCGAGCGCGGCGTTGAGATTCTTATGGACCTCGTGATTATTGATGTGCGAATCCCAGCCACCGAGCGTGACCTCGACGCAGCGCACGCCGACTTCAATCAACCGCCGCGCCGCCAGACAGCCGCGACCGAACGATGAATCACCATACATCCCCCGCACGTTCTCAGGCTCTTGCGAGATGTCAAAGGCCTTCAATTGCGCGGACGTCATCATGATCCGAGCGTTCTCGATCGTTTCGCGATGCAACGTCCCTTCGGCGGCGCGGCGACGCCCACGCGCAAAGGCGCGCTCCACGACGCTCAAGTCTTCGGCCAATCGCCGCCGCTGTCGGGCATCGTCCACGCGTGCCGTAAGATCTTCGAGCTTGGCTTGGGGATCGTGAATCTTAAAGGCGTCGTATTCACCCCCCAGGTAGCCGCCGCGCGCGGGCCAGTTATCGGGCAAGATGGAAATGTGTCGTGGAATGTCGGTCGCCGTCTTGGCGATCGCCGACTTGGCCGGCAGTTCGTGGCAACACACCGCCCCGATCGACGGATGCACTACCGTGGGATCGGGCCGATAACCCGTCTTCGCCAGGTACACGCCGCGTTCGTGGTCGCCTTCTTTGCTGCGCATCGAACGGATGAGTGAAATCGATCCCAGCTCTTCCGCCACGCGCGGCAATCCTTCCGCGAGTTGCACACCCTTAAGCGCCGTGTCGACGGCTTTGGTACCGCCGGCGATTTTCTTGCCGGCATGCGGATCGAACGTTTCCAGTTGACTGGGACCACCCCCGAGCCACAGCAGTATCACCGATTGCGCCGGCTCGCGCGATGATTTGGCCTCCGCTTCCGCGGCCAGCAATTGCGCGACGGGCGTGAGCCAACTCGCCGCGCCGAGGCCGGCCGCCATGCCGAGCAGTTGGCGGCGATTTAATGCCGGCGAGTACCGTCCGCAGCTACTCAACGGCGACGCGTGGTTCAATGATTCCATGAGAATTCGGTGCTGTTGAGCAACGTCCAATAGAGGTCTTCGACACGCCGCGCGCGATCGTCTCCATGCGAGTCGCGCAGTCGGGCGATAAAATGGTCGGCTTCTTCCCGGGTGGGCCGGCGCGTCAACACGGCCAGATACGCGCCTTCCACCGCGCTTTGGTCATCGGGCGCGAGCCAGGCGAGTTGCGTAGCGGCGTTGGCGAGCGGATTCTGTTCGATCTTGCCATGCACCAGATCGCCGTTCATCATCAGCAGCCGCTGCGGGATGGTGCCGGACTGCGGTTCGAATTCATCTTCGCCGGCGTCTCCGTACCGCGTGATGAAATCGTTGGTCTCGCCGTAGTGCGTGAGCTGGACGAGGATATGTGAATCATCATCCACCGTGGAAAGCCGCGCCGCCTGCCACACCGCGCCAATCACTTGTTCCGGCCGCAAGCGCGTGAGCGGGAATGCCGCGAAAGTTTGTTCCTGGCGTTCGCTGGCGCCTTCGTCGTCCGCGGCGCTGTCACGCGCGAACGACTCGCTTAGCACAATCGCGCCGATCAATCGCCGTAGATCATATCCATGTGCGGAAAAGTCATCGGCCAAGACATCGAGCGCGGCGGGCACGTCATCCAGCGGGATGTCATCGACCGGCTCGACCAACGCGCGGCCATATAGCAGCGCCCAGATGCGATTCACCGTCGCGCGGGCGAACGCCTTGTTTTCTGGATGCGTCACCCAGGCGGCCAAACGCGCGCGGCGATGTTCGGGTGCGCTCGGGAGTAACTCCGGCTGAAACGGCGCCGCGGGGGCGATGACGTGTTTCTCGCCGGTAGCGTAATCCTCCGCTTCGAGTTCACCGCTCCCTTCGCGAATGCCTTGAAATGGTTTCGATTCGCCGCGAAAGAGCGCGTTCTCGGTCTGCGCGAAAAAGGCCGCGAGGCCTTGAAAATCCCGTTGCTTCCAGGCGGCGAACGGATGGTCGTGACATTCGGCACAATCAAGACGAATGCCCAGAAACGCCCGCGTCACGCGGCCAGCAAGCGCGTTGACGTTGGGCTTGTTGTTTTCATCGTCCGGGTTGATCGTGGCGGTGATGAAGTTCGCCGCCGGGCGATCGGTCCAGACCCCGTCGGTGGCGATCAGATCGCGCACGAGCTGGTCGTAGGGTCGATTAGCGTACAACTCATCCGCCAGCCAAATGCGAAAGCGCCGCCGCCGAAACAACAGAAACGGCCCGTCCACCACGCCCACGTAGGCCCGGGTGAAGCGCTCGGCGAGATAATCCGCGGAGCGCCTGTCGGCCAGCAGGTGCGAGGTCCACCAGGCCAGGCGGCCCTCGCCGGGGTAGGCCTCGAACTTGCGGATCTCCTCCAGGGATGGAATCGTACCCGTGAGCGCCAGCGAAATGCGCCGGGCGATCGCCAGATCCTCCGCGCGAGGCGCCGGTGCGACGCCAGCCGTTTGCCAGGACTGGCGCAATGCGGCATTGAGACCTTCGACCGTGGCCTGCACTTCACTGGGCGTAAAGTGAACGGCGGGAAGCTGTTCCGGCCGACCCGGTCGGTAACCTGGGCGCACGACATAGGCCATGCCCCCCAGGCCGGTGAGGACCACCGTCGCGAACAGTAGGTTTTTCGCCCAAAGACCCATTCGGACAACTTCCTAAGTGGGGTTCCTTCGCAGCCCTCCCATTAAGTGTACCAGGCGCTGCCGCGGTAGGGTTTCAAGCACTTCGAATTGAATGCTATCGGGCGGTTCCCGAAAAAATGCCAAGAGCTTGGCGAATTCGAGCGAATTCCCGGGTATAAGCTGGGGATCCGCTCCACGATTTGGTCGGACGCACAGGGAAGCAACGGCAAATGAGTCCTCTGGTGGCAGCCGAAACGGACGAAGTCGTCGACGCAATCGTACTGAATTCGATTGCGGATGCGCCGATCGTGCGCGCCGTGCTGGTCGACGAACGCTGGTGGCCGCGACGACTCTTGAGCGGGCTACGTTCGGTGATGGAATGGTTCTTCGGGTGCTCGGCTTTGATCTTGGGGCTGGCCATCTTGGCGACCATCCCCGTGCTGCAATTTCTCAGCCTTGGCTATTTGCTGGAAGCCAGCGGCCGCATCGCGCGCACCGGACGGATGAGGGATGGCTTTGTCGGCGTTCGGAAGGCGGCGCGATTGGGCGGATTTGCTCTCGGCGTTTGGCTCTGTCTCTGGCCGTTGCGAGCGCTGTCGCTGCTGTTGACCGACGCCCGGATCATTGATCCTGAGAGCTCCACGAGTCGCACGTTGGCGCTTGTGTTGGCGGGGAGCACGCTGCTCGCGACCTGCCACATCGCCAGCGTGGCCTGGCGCGGCGGGCGGCTGCGATCGTTTCTTTGGCCGGCGCCGATTCGCCTGGTGCGAAGTCTTTTCAGCCGCGACGCCATCGCCGCAGCTCGCGACGACCTGGCCCGTTTCGTCGTCGGGTTGCGACTGCCGTACTACTTCTGGCTCGGCCTGCGCGGCTTTGTCGGCGGCTGGCTATGGTTGCTGTTGCCGGTCACGATGCTGGCGATGTCGCAGCAAGCGCCGGTGCTGGGTTTCTTGGGCGGCGTGTTGCTGACGTTCATGATCCTCTATGTGTTGCTCGCACAAACGCACTTCGCAGCCGAGAATCGCTTCGCCGCGATGTTTGAATTCCGAGCCATGCGGCGGATGTTCGCTCGCGCGCCGGTAGCGTTTCTGTTGTCGCTCGTGGCGGCACTGGTGTTTGCGACGCCGCTGTACTTGTTCAAAATCGAGATCACGCCGCGAGAAGCCGCCTGGCTTCCGAGCCTGTTCTTCATTGTCTTCGCGTGGCCCGCCCGCATTCTCGCCGGCTGGGCGTATGCGCGCGGGAAAAAGCGTGAACGCCCCCGATTTTTCTTCGTGCGCTGGGGCGCTCGGGCGCTCATGCTGCCCGTTGCGGCGCTGTTTGCGTTCATCACCTTCATGACGCAATTCACGTCCTGGTACGGCGTCTGGAGTCTGTACGAACAGCACGCCTTTCTCGTCCCAGCGCCATTCTTAGGCTACTGAAGCAAGAGTCACCGCGAAACACGCGAAAAGACGCGAAAGTCTGGCAGAGCAATCGCGCTTTGACGACTCTCGCACGATCAGCTATTGAGCGCCCAATCGCCTCGCCTCGCTCGCCCCCTTGGGCTTTCCAACCCTTTTTTTCGCGCTATTTCGTGCCTCTCGCGGTTAACTCTTCTGTATCGCGCAAAAAAACAACCGCCGGGAGCGAGCTCCCGGCGGTTGCAGTTTCTTTCAGGCGAGGCGCTTGGCCTCGCTTGATGATTGTTACTCACACACGTTCACAACTACCTACTTGCGGAACCGACGAGCGGCCAGCAAGCCGACGAGTCCGAGGCCGACGAGCACCATGCTCGACGGTTCCGGCACCGCGTGCGCACCCGGCGAACCAGCGCCGAAGTTGTTGCGAACGTTGTTCAGGTCGGTGATATCGACGTCATTGTCGCCATCGGTGTCGCCCAACCCGGCGCCCGCAAAGTTATTGCGGACGTTGTTGAGGTCGGTGATATCGACGTCGCCGTCGCCGTCCGTGTCACCCACTTGGCCCGGATCAAAGATCCCATCGCCGAATTGGATGGCGCCGGCGATTTCGCGCGGCCCGACCACCTTGCCGCCCGTAGGATTCAACAACTCGAACAAGTCGGTGCTGAAGCCCGGAGCGCGACCCGGCGCGACGAACAGTTCGGCGTGCGCGCCGGCGCCCCGTTCGAACATCGTATACTCGATGTCGTACTCGCCCGGTTCGAGATGCGTCCAGGCAGCGCTCAAGCTGCTGCCGGTCAAAATATCCGCGGTCAGCGCGTTCCCCAGGGGAGTCGCGACGCCGGCAGCGTCTGTGACGATGCCAGGTCCGAACGCGGCCGTGAACTGAGCGCCTTCCAGAATGATCTGGGCGCCGTCGTCACTATCGAAGCCGAACGTGTAATCGCCGGCCGTCGTGATCACGACCGTGTTCTTCGCCTGGAAGACGAAGTCGTTGTCGTCGAAACCAAGGCCGTCGTCAGTCAAGAAGTCGGCGTCGCCCGCGAACCGTGCCGCGTTGCGAGCAGCAAAGTTGAACGGATCCGAATGGTTGATCGTGTCGGACAATGCGCTGTCCACCACGTCGTCACCATCGCCGGCGGGCAACAAGGCCTTGGCCTTGGCAAGCGTGTCGATCACAATCGATCCATCCGGCTGGGCCAGCACTTCCGTGATCTGGAACTGACCGCCCGTCTTCGGCGTGGTGCCGCCGGCATAGCTGACCGAAGTCGGATCACCGCCGACGAGGCGGAAGTCCAACGGGCTGAACGCGGTGAAGGCGCCCTTCGCGGCGATCAATTCGGCCGACGCACCGCCGCCGTTTTCATTCATCACGTACTCGAACTCGTACTCGCCCGGGGCGAGATTGACGACGCCAAGCGTGTGATCGTGCCCACGATCGCCGGCAAACAACAACGAGCCGTGCGGGCTGACTGCGCCGTTCGTCGCACTGCTGAAGGTCTTGTCGTAGATCCACAACTCACCGCTATCGTCCGTGGCCACGTCGAAGGTGTAATCTCCGCCTTCTTCGATGACCAGGTAGCCGTGAGCCCGCAGGGCGAAGTTATTGATGTCGCCACCGGCCAAGGCGCCTTCAGTCACCAACGGGAAGTCGACGTCACCGCCGAAGAAGCTTCCGCCAGCGCCGCCGCTCAACCCGTTGAAGTTGATCGTCGCATGCTGGGTGTTGGTTTCCACTGTGCCGCCGTCGAGCAACAGATTCACCGCACCGTTGTTGCCGGAGACACCCGTCGCACCGTTGTGAACGTTGCGAACGGACACGAAGCCGTTGCCACCCGTTCCGCCCGGCGTCTTGAGGGGCGTCGTGCTCAGGGTCGGTGCCTTGTTGGCGGCGGGAATGGTGATCGGCGTCGCTGAGCGGTTCTCGTACTCGTACAAGTACGCCCGAGTCCCGTTGTCCTCGATCCCGTCGCCGTCGCCGATGTCGTTCCAGAGGCCGTTCGTCAGCAACTCCGTGGCATCCTCGCCGGTCCCGGCGGTGACCCCTAAACCCGTCGCATAGTCGTTCGGCTCGCCGCCGCCATTCCAAGCCTGGAAATCGTACGGTTCGTCGTTCGACCACTGCCAGCCGATGCCATCATTGACAGCCGCGCCAGGTTGCCCCGCGAAACCAGAGTTCTTTTCCGCGGCGCAATTGCCAGCCGGGCAGCCGTTTTCGAGGTTCAGCGTCGGATCCGAGCCGGTGGCAGGACGCGTGCGAGATTCGCCGCCACCGTACCGTTCATCGTCCGTGAGGCCGATCAGCACATTTGCGCCGATCAGCTGCAGCTGCTGGACGACGAATGCGTGTTCCTGCGCCGCCAAGGCACCGGAAAAGGCACCCATGTGGGCCACCTTGGCCGTACCGGAAACCGGTTCGGTCACCGCGCCCGCGCCGTCAATCGCCGGAACCTGTGCCATTGCGGCGCCGGTGTCGAAGGACACGGGTGCGGCAAGCTCAACCGTGTAACGGCCGACGCGTCCACCCGGCGTGTAGTCCCGCACGCCGGCCCCCCGGACTTCGTACAAGTTGTACGTTCCCCCAACGCCGTACGGGCCGGTGAAAAACAACCGGCCTTGTGCAAGCGCATCGCTACTGGCGCCAAACGAGAGCGCCAGCGCCGCAGCGCATGAGATCCACGATCTCTTCCTCATGATGTTCTCCCAGATACTTTTGATGAGACGATCCCCTCCCAG
>JAWXBP010000479.1 GCA_034440135.1 Planctomycetia bacterium | reverse complement strand
CTCAGTGTCACTGGTTTCGTCAACACCCAGCAACATGAAGCAGACCTGCCGTTGACTCAACTCATCCCCTCATTCCCCGGAATTGGGTGAAGAACCAATCATTTCATCACGTGCCAGCGGCATCAGACGCGTCTGGAGCGGGAGGAATTGGTGGTACATTCGAGGGCACCCAGTTTCGTTCTCTGAGCTATACCTTGGCACCTCGGGGAGGGCATCGGCATTCTCCGCGCACAGGCGGCTAGCCTTGAGCCCCACCTTGTGTCACTTCTTGGCGATAGAGGCCGTCATGTTTGTAGTGAATTTGATTGGCTACTCGCCAAACGCTCAGCACGAACCAAGTCGAATCACGCCCGACTCCAATTCATCGAGGTGATCGACAATTGCAACACCATGGCGATCGAAACCCAGACGAAGTATGGAAGTTGGGCGAAGGCCGCCCAGCGATAATGCCGCCACACGGCGATCGTCATCCAAATGATCGTACCCCAGACGACCAGGATGTCGACGGTCGCGAGCGGTAGATTACGCATCCCAAATTGAATGGGCGTGAAGATCAAATTGGCCACGAGGTTGATGGCGAACGGCGCCGCGACCCGCCATGGAAGCTTTCCGCGAATCGCCTGCAAAAAGATGAATCCGAAACTCACGACGATGATCGGGTAGAGCATCTGCCAGATGAGCCCGACGGTGGCCGGTGCCGGCGTCCAGCCGGGCTTATCGAGCGCGTTGTACCAAGCCATCCAGTCATTCATCTGATTACTCAACCGATATGAAACACCTTAGCGGGCGTGTAAACATCGCAAATCTCCAGCGAAGCGATCAATGTTTACCATTCGCTGACAACGTCGTTTGGCGATTCGGATTGCGTTGGGCAGCCGGCGCGAAACGATAGTGTGAAACATACCACTCCTCGCCGCCGTACATGCCGAACATTTCCTCGCCCGCCAGGAATAGCAGCCGCCACTTGCGGAACCAGCGGGCAGCCTCGTGGCGGCCATGCGTCGCGGTTAGAATGTCGAGCAATTCGCCGCGATGCCGTTCCATGTTCGCGATCCAGGCCGCGGCGGTGCGGGCATAGTGCCGGCCGTTCCAACGCCATTGTTGCTCCAACAGCATGCCGCCGCCACACTCGTCCAGCCAACGGTCGCTCGGCATCATGCCGCCGCTGAAAAAGTTGCGCCCCATCCAATCGGCGGCCTTGCCGTCGCCGAACGCGTAAGCATATTGGCGATGACAAAAGATGTGCACAAACAGCTTGCCGCCAGGCGCGAGCCAGCTAGCGATTCGTTCGAGCGCCCGTCGGTGATTGCGTAGATGCTCAAACATCTCGACGCTGACCACGCGATCGTATTCATCATCGGCCTCGAAATCGTTCATATCCGCGGTGATCACGCGCAGACGCTCGGAGAAGCCTCGTCGCGACGCTTCGGCCAGCATGTGCCGTCGCTGGCTATGCGAATTGGAGACCGCCGTGACCGTGAGATTTGGATACCGCTCCAACATCCAGAAGGTCAGCGATCCCCATCCGCAACCCAGCTCGAGCACGCGCTGCCCGTCTTCCAACTCGGCATGTAGCGCGGTCTCTCGAAGTGCGGCCACTTCGGCTTCCGCCAGCGTGTCTACGCCGTCAGCCCAGTAGCAACTGCTGTATTTCAAGCGTGGCCCGAGCACCAGGCGATAGAACTCGGCAGGCACCTCGTAATGTTGTGCATTGGCCAGCTCCGGGACGTGGGCGATCGGGCCATCCAGCGACTGATCGCGAAACTGAAGTTGCTGCAACGCCGCGACTTCCGGCCCCCCTTGAGTAAGCGCGCGGAGTTGCGCTGCGCATAGGCGGCGAATCGCCAAGCGCACGAGTGGCAGCGGCGTCCACCCTTGCTCGACCGCGTCAATCAATCCGGCCGTAATGCTGTCACTGAGTGAATGAGCCATCGGATTCGCGGGGAAACCAGGGAAAGAATGGGCTAGTGGAGCGCTGATATTCCCGATACGCTTCGCCGCGCGAACGAAGCGCCTGGGCCTCGGTGGGTGGAATTCCGGTCACTCGCAGAATGAAATACAGCATCATCATGGGCCAGAGGATCGTCACCCATCCTGCGGGCGCCCAGAGCGCGAACGCGACGTAAGCCCACCAGTGCAGCCATTCGAAAAAGTAGTTCGGATGCCGTGAATAACGCCAAAGCCCGTCACGACAAACGCGGCCACGATTGCTCGGACGAGCCCGAAAGGCTGCCAGTTGTTGATCGGCAATGCCTTCGCCAACGATCGAAGCGAGCCAGATCCCAACGCCCAATCCATCGAACCATCCAACGGCCTGCGTATTCCTGGCGGCAAGGAGCATCGGTATGGCAAACAGTACGGCGCCGACAGATTGGTACTGGAAGAACCGAAAGAGCCGAGCTTGGGCCTGCGGACCCCACTGGCGTTTGAGGTCGACGTAGCGGCCGTCCTCTGGTTGAGTCAGCACGCGCCAAAAGACGTAGCTACCCAGCCGCAGCGCCCAAATCGCGATCAATACGGCCACCAATAGTCGGCGTTCCCACGGAGCATTCCCGCCGAGGATCGCGTACGTCGCGCCTAGTCCTCCGACGCCGAACGTCCAGGCGACGTCGACGATGCCGGCATCGCCGGTGCGGCGCTGCACGAACCAGACGACCGCCATCAACATCGCCATCGCCAGCCAACCGGTGAGTAGCAACACTGCGGTATTCATACGACGACCGCCTCCCGGTCGGCGACGACGCGCGGCGTACGCCTCTCCTCCGGGTACAGCTCCGGCAGGCCGCACTCCGGCTTGGCGAAGAGCATCTGCACGACGTTCACGCGGCGTTCGAGAAAGCAGGCCTCGCAGTAGGCGAAGTAGTAGTCCCACATGCGGATAAAGCGCTCGTCGAAACCCAGGCGGCGCACGTCATCGATGTTCTGCCAGAAATTGCGCCGCCAGGCACGCAACGTGAGCGCGTAATGCGGGGCGAAGTCCTCTAATTGCACCAGGCGCAGGTCGGACGAACGTGTCGCTGCTTGCAAGAGCGAGGTGATCGACGGGAGGCAGCCGCCGGGAAAGATGTACGTGCCGATGAAGTCGGCGCTACGCGTGTGCGCGGCGAAGTCCTGATCGCGGATCACGATGCCCTGCAGCAGCATGGCGCCGTCCGGTTTCAACAAGCGGCCGCATTGCCGAAAGAACTCCCCGTAATAGCGGTGACCGACGGCTTCGATCATTTCGATCGAGACGAGTTTGTCAAATTGTCCCTCGAGGTCGCGGTAGTCCTGGTTCAACAGCCGAATGCGACGATCGACACCCGCCTGGGCGAAGCGTTCGGCGGCAAGCCGATACTGCTCCTCTGAGATTGTTGTGGTCGTCACCTGGCAACCATACGCTTCCGCAGCATGCATCGCCAGGCCGCCCCAGCCCGTGCCGATTTCCAGCAGATGATCGGAGGGGCGGAGCCGCAACTGGTCGCAGGCGCGTTGCATCTTGGCGATCGAGGCCTCGCGCAATGAGGCGTGCGGATGTTCGAAGATGCCGGACGAGTAACATAGCGTGTCGTCGAGAAAAAGTCGAAAGAAGTCGTTGCCCAGGTCGTAGTGCGCGTGGATGTTGCGGCGCGCCATGCGGCGGGTGTTGGCATGCCACCAATGGACGGCGCGGCCCAACCACTGCGCGAAGATCGCCGCGCCCCGGTCCAGCCCCGAAGTCAATTCCATGTTGCGGATGAAGATCCTCACGAGCGATGTCAGGTCATCGCACGACCAGTCGCCGTCGATGAGGGCCTCGGCCGATCCCAGGCTTCCGCCCAGCGCCATGCGTCGATAGCAGCGAGGACTGTGGATGGTCACCGTCGCATGCAGATCGGCATCGCAGTCGCCGAAGATTCGGCACGACACTCCGTCCCGCCAAGTGATACGACCGCGTTCGAGTCGTTCGAGCGACCGGCCGACGAGTCTCTCAAACACGTGCTTCTCCTGACATGGCGGCGGAATCAGCGGACGAACGATGTTTTGGATGTGGATAGAACGGGCAGCCCTTCCACCACAACCGCAACGCCTGCCAATAGATGGCGAGCGCCACGTGTTGGGTCTGCAACGGATAGCGCCACACCAGCCGGCGCAGGTTGGCCGCGGACCAGGGGCGGCGCTTCAGTTGGAGCGTCGCTTGATGCACTCGCTCCGCCGACTCGCAGCTCTCGATGTCGACCGTCAGCGATTCACCGGGCGGAGTGAGGCGCCAACGGTAGTGCTGCGACATCGGCATGAAAGGGGAAACATGAAAGCGCTTCTCGATGGACTCGCTCAACCCGCCTGCGGCGAATTGGTCCGGCCGCAGCAAGTAGCAATGCCGCTCGCTCCATGGCGTGTTTCGCACTTCGGCGATGACGGCCGCGAGCGCGTCATTGTCGGTGCGGTGGCAAAAGAAAAACGACACCGGGTTCATCAAATAGCCCCAGTACCTCGCCTGCGTAAGCAGTCGCACCGAACCGATGGGGACGTCAAAGCCCTCTGCCGCAAGCCAGTCCAAGACCGCATCCTTGAGAGCTACGCTCGGGTCGCCGAAGTGATCCTCGCGTCGGATCGAGGCAATGGCGCGACGGTCGGCCGACCACAACCAGGTCCCGCGAAAGGCCGTGTTCAGCTCGTCCAGATCGACCAACAGCAGCGCAATCGTATTCCGAAATTCATGCCGCACGGGCCGCGATCGGCGATGGCGAACCCAACCTTCGTAGATGCAGCTGTTCATCGGGCGCCACTATCCTTTCCTGGCCAGGACGGGGGCAGGCGCATCGCATGCATCGGGAGGTGGCAGCAGTTTTGCGCAGACGGCCTCCGCACTCCGTACGCCATCCTCGTGGAAGCCATTCCCCCAATAGGCGCCGCAGAACGAAGTGCTATTCGGCCCGATCAATTCGTCATGGCGATTCTGCGCCGCACGGCGACCGATCGCAAACACTGGATGATGGTACGTCAATTGCAGCAGCACGGCGTCCGCACGAATTCCACCAGTGTCGTTCAGGGTCACGCAGAATTCGCGACGCGATGAAAGCCGCTGCAAGCGGTTCATGTGGTAGGTCACCGTCGCCTTCTCACTGTTGCAGCGCGGAATACGGTAATTCCAACTCGCCCAGGCCCGCTTGCATCGCGGCAGAATCGAAGAATCGCTGTGGACCGTGACCTCGTTGGCCTCGTAGCGAAACGCGCCGAGTACCGCCCGCTCCGCACGCGTGGCCTGCTCGCCGAGAATCGACAAGGCCTGATCGCTATGGCACGCGAAGACCACGTGATCGAATCGCTCAGGTTCGCGTCGCGGGAATCGCAACTCCACGCCGTCTGCCTCGCGGCAGACTCCAGCTACCGGGCAGTTCAAAACGATGTCGCGCGGCAAATGCCGAACAATTTCCTCGACATAGCGCCGCGACCCGCCGCGGATCACTCGCCACTGCGGGCGGTCGCTGACGGAGAGCAACCCATGGTTGCGATAGAATTCCACGATGAATCGCATGGGGAAGCGGCGAAAGTCGTCGTGCGGGCAAGACCACACGGCGGATCCCATGGGCAGGAAGTATTGCTCGATAAATTCCTGGGAATAGCCACGGCAATCCAGGTAGTCGCCCACCGACCACCGGTCGTCCGCCTCCGCTTCGACTTCCCCAGACTCGCGGCTGAAACGCAGCCAATCGCGCAGCAACCGATGAAAACCCGGCCTGAACAAATTCCGACGCTGCGCAAATAAGCCGTTCAGCCCCGTGCCGGCGTACTCTATGCCGGAGCGGTCGCAGCGGACGCTGAAGCTCATATCGGTCGGCTGCGAAGCAACGCCCAGTTCGTCGAGCAGTCGCGTGAAGCTGGGATAGGTACGGTCATTGAAGACGATAAAGCCGGTGTCGACGGCCATCGTCCCGTGCGGTTCCATTACCTCGATCGTGTTCGTGTGGCCACCGACGTAAATCGCCGCCTCGAACACCGTTACGTCATGCGCTTTCCGCAAATGAAAAGCGCAACACAGCCCTGATATCCCCGCACCAATGACCGCGATTTTCATGCGATTCCCCGCCGCGCTCGCACTACGGGCTATTTTAGGGATCGTAGGCGCGGGAAACGGACTCGCACACTGCCGCGCGCGAGGCTTTTCGGAAATTATCCTGCTTCTGCGATGCGAGAACGAGCAATCTCCGGAATGCTGGTGTCCTGCCTCAACTGAAATTGGAGTTTTCGGGCGTTTGGGCTAGCGCAACCTGAACGGACGTTTATTCCATGAGCGACAAACGTCAGCGCAGGCAGTTTTTGGCGGAGCGGCAAGCGGAGGTCGGCATCATTCAAGACTTCGCCGAATGAACAGTGGCGGCGATCAGGTCGAAACAAACGCGAAATCGTAAAAAACTTTGCCGTTCAACAACTTACGACTCTTCAGTAGGCGGAGAGCTGTTACGAAAAGCGTTGCTTCGGGGGTACTTGATACTAAAGGACTTACGACGAGTACCGAAACCGTGACCCCTTGTCCGGTACAGAATTCGGTACAGAATTCACTCGGTTTGGAATGAAAAAGGCCTCGCGACGGGTGCAACCGTCACGAGGCCCGAAGCAAACCCTTCGGCTTGCTCGCTTGGTGTTCTCTCACCTGTGAGCTGGAGGGTTGATTTCATGGCACGCCGTCCCAAACCCTGGTACCGCGAAGATCGCAAGGCCTGGTTCGCCACGATTGAGGGCGTCCGGCACAATCTCGGCGTCACGAAGAAGGAAGCGTTCGAGCGCTTCTACGCGATGATGCGTGAGCCCAAGCGCCGCAAGGTGTCGCCCCACTCGCTGGTGGCGATCATCGATGAATTCCTGGAATGGGTGCAGAAGCACCGTTCGCCGGCCAACTACGAGGGCTACCGCTACCGACTCCAGCGATTCGTCAACCGCTGGCCGGACCTGAGGCCCGACGAGTTGCGCCCGTTCCATGTCGAGAAATG
Organism: Planctomycetia bacterium; assembly: GCA_034440135.1. Taxonomy (NCBI): domain Bacteria; kingdom Pseudomonadati; phylum Planctomycetota; class Planctomycetia; species Planctomycetia bacterium. Next base: position 1,219 of record JAWXBP010000479.1, on the reverse strand, counting down.
GGCCGATGCCTTCGATATTTCGCGCACGACTCGCCGCAACTACCTGCGAGCCGTCAAACGCTGCCTGCGGTGGGCGAAGCAGCAGGGCTACATCGACGACAACCCGATCGCCGACCTGGAAGTCCCTTCCGGAGAAAGCCGGGAGGTCATGATCCGGCCGGAGGAATTCGAGCGTATCCTGACTTTCGTCCGCGACGAGGGCTTCCGCGAATTGCTGCTCGTCGCCTGGGAGACCGGCTGCCGGCCGCAGGAGATTCTCAAAGTCACGGCCGGCCACGTGGACGTGGCGAACGCCCGGTGGGTGTTCAAGAAGTCCGAAGCGAAGATGAAGCGGAAAGTCCGCGTCAACTATCTCGGCGACCAGGCCCTGTCCATTACCAAGCGACAGATGGTCGAAAATCCAACCGGCCCGCTCTTTCGTAACTCGCGGGGACGCCCCTGGACGACCCTTGCGGTCAACTGCCACTTCAAACGCATCCGCATGCGGATCGGCATGGAGGAAGCGCAGCGGCAAGTCAATGCGCCGAACGCTTCCGAAGTCGCTGCCATGCTGAAGCGGATCAGTCGGACACGCATCGAGCGTGGCAAGACCATCACCAAGTCGGAAGCCCAACGCCTTACGGAAGCCCGGCGTAAACTCCGCTATCGAAAAGCGGCTTCCCTGGGGCCGCGATACTCGCTCTACGCGCTCAGACATTCTTGGGCCACCAATGCGTTGGAGCAGGGAATCGACGCCCTGACCGTTGCCGTACTGATGGGACACTCCGACCCGAGTACGCTTGCCCGCGTGTATCAACACCTGTCGCACAACCCCAAGCATCTGCTTGAGCAGGCGAAGAAGGCCGCCGGCGGCTAGAACTTCAAATGCCGTAGGGACGATGGTCTGCGAACCGGCGAACGCGCCGGTTCGCTTGCCTCGTCCCGGCAGCTATCGACATACCGGATTAGGTCGGCCTTTTTTAGGCGCACGGCCCCTCGTCCACTTCCAAGCCGATGCGCCGTTAGCCGACCCGATTCAATAAGTTGATAGACAAGTGAGCGGCTGACCCGCAACAGCTCAGCCGTCTCCGCCACCGTCAGCAGTCCAAAGTCGGAGGAATCGGTTTTATCAACCACGAGCCTAGTGTTTCGTCAGACCTTGATTTTGGGGTAGACCGATTTGAGTTTATAGCGGGCGTCGGTGATTTTCATGTGCCAGTCGACGCCGCGTTGCGTGGCG